>JAEHDA010000184.1 GCA_016880655.1 Rhodocyclaceae bacterium | reverse complement strand
CGTCACGAGCGGCCATCAGCTTCTGGAAGGACTTGAACATGTAGTCGGTCGGCGTCTTGCTGCTGGCGACGTGGCAGTCCGCGCACTGCACCGTGGTGCCGCTGCGGTTCTTGTAGTGCACCGTCTTCTTCAGCTCGTCGAAGGGGATGGTCATCTCGTGGCACGAAATGCAGAAGTCGGCACGGTTGGTGTACTCCATGCCCATGTTGAGGCCGCCCCAAATCATGATGCCAAGGATCGAACCAACCGTCAGCATGCGCAGCATCGAACAGTTGGGCGGATTCATCAGGCGATAGAGCCAGCTCCCACCTTGTTCCGAAGTACCTTTGTTCTGGGCGGGCGTGTTCTCGGCCATTCATCAGTCTCCTATTTTTGGCTGCGGCGTGCCCCGATCCTGCCGGTTGGCAGATCGGCTTCCACCAGAGTCTTAGCTACTTTTAGTTTAGGGATTATTGCAGCACTGCCGAGCCATGGACAAGGGGCTCGGCATCATTTTTTTATTGAAGTGTATGATTTTGTCCTCAGTGAAACTAATACGTCCTCAAACTTGAGCCAAGCGGACGGATGTTTGGTCTCCGAAGTGGTAGATGATGCACCACAACAATTATAATAAAATCACGAAAAAACAATGATATAATAATTAGCAAACACTAATAAAGCATACTCTAATGTAGAGCGGGTACAAAATTGGCATATGTTCATCACAGTCATCGTATTTGCACAAGCGCCGGCGTTTTGATGGTGACACGGCTGATGCATAATTCTTTCCATGGTTGAGGATCCAGCGCCCCAGGCGGATGTGTCGGCCGCCCATCTCGGCGACGGCTTGCGGGAAGACTTGCTGCACCATGATCCCTTGCTGGATTGCCTGGTGGAGTTGACTCGCATACACGGTCGGCCGAGTACCCGGGCAGCACTGAGCGCCGGATTGCCGATGCCCAGGACGGGGCTGACTCCATCCTTGTTTTCGCGCGCTGCTGCGCGTGCCGGTTTTGCGAGCAAGGTGCTGCGGCGCCCGCTTGACAAGCTGGATGCTGCGTTGTTGCCGGCCATTCTTCTTCTGGAAGGCAACGAAGCCTGCCTTCTGCTCGGCTGGGAGGATGACGGTGCGACGGCCCGAGTCCTGATGCCCGAGACGGGGCAGGGCGGCATTGCCGTCGATCGCGAAGAGTTGATGCGGCGCTATGTCGGTATCGCGATCTTTGCCCGCCCGCACTTTCGATTCGACCAGCGTACGCCGGAACTGGGACAGGCGGCCCAGCGTCATTGGTTCTGGGGCGCCGTGATCGAGCAATGGCCAGTCTATCGGGACATCCTGGCCGCGGCGCTGTTGATCAATGTCTTTGCGCTGGCCTTGCCGTTGTTCACGATGAACGTGTACGACCGCGTGATTCCCAACTTTGGGGTCGAGACGCTGTGGATGCTGGCGGCCAGCCTGGTACTGGTGCTTGGCCTCGATTACCTGTTGCGCCTCCTGCGCGGTCACTTCATCGACCTGGCCAGTGCTCGCATCGACATCAAGCTGTCGACGATGATCATGGAGCGCGTCCTGGGGATGCGGATGGCCGATCGCCCGGCATCGGTTGGCTCCTTCGCTGCGACCTTGCGGTCCTTCGAGTCGATCCGCGACTTCATCGCTTCGGCCACCGTCACGGCCCTCATCGATCTGCCGTTCGCGCTGCTGTTCATGCTTGTCATACTCTGGATCTCCTGGCCGCTGGTGTTCTTCCCCATCATCGGCGGTGCAGCCATCGTCGTCTACAGCTATGTCGTGCAGCACAAGATGCGCGACTTGTCGGACAGCACCTTCCGGGCAACCGCGCTGCGCAACGCCACATTGGTCGAAAGCCTGACCGCACTCGAGACCATCAAGGCCCAGAGCGCCGAAGGGCAGATGCAGGAGAAGTGGGAGCGAACGGCGGCATTCCTCGCCCGCGTCAACAGCGAGTTGCGCCTCCTGTCGGCGTCGGCAATCAACGGCACCATGACGCTTCAGCAACTGACCAATGTGGTCACCATCGTGGCAGGCGTTTATCTCATTCACGCCGGCATGCTGACCATGGGCGGTCTGATCGCCTGCACCATGCTGATCGGGCGGGCGACGGCTCCGCTCGGCCAGATCGTCGGACTCCTGATGCAGTATCACAATGCGCGGCTGTCCTTGTCCTCGCTGGAGCAGACGATGACGCGGCCGACCGAGCGCAGTGCCGAGACGGCGCTGATCCATCGACCGGAAATCCACGGCGACATCGAGTTTCGCGAAGTCACCTTCGGTTACGGCGAGCGGGGCGAGCCGGCACTGAAGGACGTTTCCTTCCGCATCAAGGCGGGCGAGCATGTGGTGGTCATCGGCCGCGTCGGATCGGGCAAGACAACCCTGCAGAAGCTGATGCTGGGCTTGTACGAGCCCACTGCGGGTGCCGTGCTGGTCGACGGGGTGGATCTCCGCCAACTCGATCCGGCCGATCTGCGCCGCAATATCGGTTATGTCGGACAGGACTCGATGCTGTTCTTCGGCACCTTGCGCGAGAACATCGCAATCGGCGCGCCGTACGCCGACGACCGCGCGATTGTCGAAGCAGCCGACGTCGGCGGCCTGACCGAATTCGTCAACCGCCATCCGCAGGGTTTCGACATGGCGATCGGCGAACGTGGCGAGTCGCTCTCGGGCGGTCAGCGCCAGGGAGTGGCGATCGCGCGGGCGATGTTGCTCAATCCGCCCATCCTGATCCTGGACGAGCCAACCAGCGCGATGGATTTCAGTTCGGAGGCGCGATTCAAGGAGCGGCTGCGAGGGTTTGCCGAGCACAAGACGGTCGTGATCGTCACGCACCGCACCAGCCTGATCGATCTCGCGGACCGCGTCATCGTCGTCGATGGTGGCCGCGTCGTCGCCGACGGTCCGCGCGAGTCGGTGGTCGAGGCCTTGCAGAGTGGCCGGATAGGGCGCGCCTCATGAAGTTCGACGTCGAGAAGTGGCGGTCAAGGATGAGGCCGGTCCGTGATCGGCTGGATGCCGTCAGCCGCAAGGCGCAACCCAGGATCGATTCCTGGCTGAGCGCGTGGCGCGTCGATCCCGAGCGGCCCGATTCCGACTTCATCGCCGACGCCGATTACTACATGATCTATCAGGAGCCGTTGCGAGCCCGGATGCTGGTCCGTACCCTGGGCGTGGTGGTGGCGGTGTTCATACTGCTGGCGTCGGTAATCCAGGTGGATGAAATCACGCGCGGCGAAGGCAAGGTCATCCCGTCCCGCCAGCTTCAGATCCTGCAGAGCCTGGACGGCGGCATCGTTTCGCAGATTGCCGTGCAGGAAGGGCAAGTGGTCGAGGCGGACCAGTTGTTGCTACAGATCGATTCGACGCGCTTCGAGTCCTCGGCGCGGGAAGGACAGGCCCAGTACTCGTCATTGTCCGCCAAGGCCGCGCGCCTGCGGGCGCTGGCCGAGGGCAAGCCGTTCGTGCCGCCGCCCGAGACGGTCAAGGAAGAGCCTCAGTTGGTGGAGGAGGAGCGCCGCCTGTACGAGGCCAAGGCATCCGAGCTGGACGCGCAGGTGTCGATCGCGCGGCAGCAACTGATGCAACGCCAGCAGGAGCTGGCCGAGGTTCGCGCGAAACGAGATCAGGCGAGCCAGGCTTACGACCTCTCAGCCAGGGAGCTTGCCGTGACCAGGCCGCTGATCGCGTCGGGCGCGGTATCGGAGGTCGAGCTGTTGCGTCTGGAGCGCGACGTGGCGCGTTTCCGCGGCGAACGCGACATGGCGACGGCCCAGATTGCGCGCGTCCAGTCGGCTATCGCCGAGGCCAGCAAGAAGATTCAGGAAGTGGAACTCAACTTCCGCAACGAGGCGCGACGAGACCTCGCCGAGACCCTCGGCAAGCTCAACGCCATGTCGGAAACCAATGTCGGCCTGGCGGACAAGGTGAAGCACTCGGGAATCCGCTCGCCGGTAAGGGGCACCGTCAAGCGCTTGCTGGTGAATACGGTCGGTGGCGTGGTCCAGCCGGGCAAGGACATCGTGGAAATCGTGCCCCTCGAGGACGCGCTTCTGCTGGAGGCCAAGGTGCTGCCCAGGGACATCGCGTTCCTGCGTCCGGCGCAAAGGGCCATCGTCAAGTTCACCGCCTACGACTTCTCCATTTATGGGGGCCTGGAGGCCAGGCTGGAACAGATCGGCGCCGACTCGCTGACCGACGAGAAGGGCAACACGTTCTACATCGTGCGTGTCAGAACCGACCGACCGAGCCTGGGCCCGGACCTGCCGATCATTCCCGGCATGGTGGCGGAGGTGGATATCGTCACCGGACAAAAGAGCATCCTGTCGTATCTGCTCAAGCCGGTACTGAGAGCCAAGCAGGCGGCATTGACGGAACGCTGACGATTCACAGCATGAGCGGCAATATTCACTGTTTCGTTTCCGAGAAGAACGACCTGTTGCCGCGCTGGCGGGAGGCTTTTCCGCAGGCCTTCGCCTGCGGCCTCGACGTGAAAGTCAGCCCTGGTGACACGCCGAGTCTGGTCTGGTTGCGGCTAGATGCGGGCGTTCCGGTTGCTGCAACCCTCGCCGCCGCGCGCCAGCGACATCCCGAGGTGCCGATCGTCGTGTTGAGCGACCAGCCTGACGACGAAGACGCCCTGAACTGCTTCGCCGCCGGCGCGCGGGGCTATTGCAACACCCATGCCGTGCCAGAGTTGCTCCGGCGCGTGGCGGACGTCGTCCTACAGGGCGGGCTCTGGATTGGCGAGTCGCTGATGCAGCGTCTGCTACAGGGCACTGCCCGGATACCGGTGCCGGCTCCCGTGGGCGCGCCGCCGGATTGGGCGGCTCTGCTCACCGAGCGGGAACGCGAAGTGGCGCTGGCCGTCGCCGAAGGCGCCAGCAACAAGGAAGTCGCGCGGCGGCTCGGCATCACCGAGCGGACCGTCAAGGCCCATACCGGAGCCATCTTCGAAAAACTCGGCGTGCGCGACCGGTTGCAGCTTTCCCTGGTGGTCCACGGGCGCCAGCGTCATTGACGGGGTTCGCCGGAATACCTGTACTTCGGTCCAATAGTCGTACGCGCCGTGCCGGCATAAAGTGCCCTCACTCGTATTCCGTCCGGAGTTTTCATCATGGCAAACGCAGTCGGCAAGGTCGCACTCCTCGAAGGTCAGGCATTCGCTCGTGGCAAGGACGGCAGCCAGCGTGCGCTGAAGGTCGGCGACGTGGTCATGGAAGGTGAAGTCGTCGTCTCCGGGCCCAACAGCCACGTGGAGCTCGCCTTTGAAAGCGGCCAGACCTTCCTGCTTCGCGAAAAGGAAACCGTCACACTGGACAAGACGGTATTCGGCGCCGACCTGCCCGAAGGGCATGATGCCGCGTTGCTCGACCGGATTTCCGAGACTGCCGCGATCATGCGCGCGATCGCCGAGGGCAGCAGCCTGGATGACCTGCTCGAAGAAACCGCCGCCGGCCTCGACGGCGGCAGTGGTGAAGACGGACACAACTTCGTCCAGCTCCTGCGCATCGCCGAAGGCGTGCCGCCGCTGTCCCATGACTACGGCACCGGCCGCGGCTATGTGTTGCCGGAACTGGTTGGTGAAGGCGGTGGTCGGCCGGACGAAATCCAGGAATCCCGGCAGGCTCCGGCACCTGCGGCGCCGGTCAGTACGACGCCCAACACGGCCCCCGACGCCCTCGACGACGGCGTGCTCGCCGCCGTGGAAGACACGGCGCTGACCATCGCCCCGGCGACGCTGCTCGGCAACGACAGCGACCCGGACGGCAACCCGCTCGCCATCAGCTCGGTG
>JAEHDA010000183.1 GCA_016880655.1 Rhodocyclaceae bacterium | reverse complement strand
GGCACACTTGTCGGCCAATGGATTCCATTTCGCCCGCCCCGCAGCCCCGGCAAGTGAAGGCAGCCTTCATGGGCTCCTTTGCGGTGGCGATCATCCTGATCATGGCGGTGTTCGCCACCGCGATCTATCTGGTCGAGGCGAGCGTACGCGACCGCGACCTCGCCGAGCGTTCGGCCGCGGTGGCCAAACTGTTCGCGGTCAAGCTGGACAAGGACAGCAACCTGATGCGCGCCGTCGTGCGCGCCATGACGGGCAACGCCGCCATTGCCGAGGCGTTCCGCAAGGCCGACCGCGACGGCCTGGAGCGGTACGGCCGCGACCTGTTCGAGACCTTGCGCACCGACCATCGCATCACCCACCTGTACTTCACCGGCCCTGATCGCATCAACCTGTATCGTTTTCACAGCCCCGCCGCCCACGGCGACGAAATCACCCGGGCGACGATGCTCCAGGCCCACAGCCGCAAGCAGCCGGTACATGGCCTCGAACTCGGGCCGCTGGGCACCCTGACGCTGCGCCTCGTGATGCCCTGGCGCCACCAGGACCGATACCTGGGCTATGTCGAGATCGGCGAGGAGATCGAGCACCTGATCGACGAGGTGCGCAATACGCTGGCCGTCGATCTGCTCGTGCTGGTGGACAAGCGCTATCTGGAGCCGGAACAGTGGCAGCGCGGCCAGACCATGATGCAGCGGCAGGGCGATTGGCAGCGCTTCGCCAGTCACGTCGCCCTGGCGCAGACGACCGGTCAGTTGCCCGCGGCCTTTGACGATGCCGTGCTTGCCCGCCTCGTCTCCGGAGGCACGGTCGAGCTGAGGGATCGCGGCCGGTCGCTGCACATGGCAACGGTGCCGCTGGCCGACGCCGGAGGTCACCACATCGGCGAACTGGCGATCATGCGCGACATCACGGCGCTCGAGTCGACCTTCAACCGCACCATGGCGGCAGTGGCCTTTCTCAGCCTGGCGGTGGCCGCCGGCGTACTGGGCATTTTCTATGTCGCACTCAATCGCGTCGAGCACGACTACCGGCGCCAGCACGATCTCGAACACCAGTTGCTGCGCCTCAATACCGAGCACCAGCGCATCCTGCAACTGGAGAAACTTTCGGCGCTCGGCACCATGGTCGGCGGCATCGCCCACCAGCTCAACAACCCGCTGGTCGGCGTGGTCAACATGGCCCAGCTCGCCGCGCGCGAGTCCGACAACCCCGCGCAGACGCGCAAGCTGCTCGGCGAGATACGCCAGGCCGGCGAGGACTGCCGCACCTTCGTGCGCCGCATGCTGGAGTTCTCCAAGGTGTCCTGCTTCGATGCCAGGCCGACACCGATGGCGCCGCTCATCGACGAGACGGTGCTTCTGTTCCGCCAGGCCGAGCCGCGGCACCTGCCGGTGAAAGTCAGCCTTCCCGACACGCCGGCGGTTCTCAACGTCGACCCGATCCTGATCCGCCATGCGCTGTTCAACCTGCTGCTGAACGCCGCCCAAGCCACGCCGGACAGCAGCCCGATCGAGATCGCGCTCCAGCGGGCGTCCGATCCGGCGCGCGGCACGCCCGGCTGGGAGCTGGCTGTGACCGACCACGGCCGCGGCATCGAGCCCGGGGTGCTGGACAAGATCTTCGTGCCCTTCTTCACCACGCGCAGCGACGGCACCGGCCTCGGCCTGCCGGTGGTGCAGCACGTCGCCCTGGTCCACGATGGCCAGGTGACCGCCAGCAGCCAGCCTGGACTTGGCACGCGGTTTGCGTTGTGGCTACCCGAAAAGTCCATGGAACCCACCTGACATGCTGCCGAAGATTCTTGTGGTCGACGACGACCGCTATACCCGCACCCTCCTCGAACACTTGCTGGCGAAGACCGCCGACGTGAGGCTGGCGGCGGACGGCGACGAGGCACGGCGCCTGTTTTCCGCCAACGACTTCAATCTGGTGCTGATGGACCAGCGTCTGCCCGGGGACAACGGCATCGAGCTGACGCGCGAGTTCCGCGCCCAGCGGCCGAAGCTGGTGGTGATCCTGATGACCGGCTTCGCCGACGTCCGCGACGCCGTTGCCGCCATGCGTGAGGGGTTGTTCGACTACCAGACCAAGCCGTTCGAGGATCTGGAGGCCCTCGAAGCCGTGATCGGCAAGGCGCTCGAGCTCGACCGCGCCTATCGCGAGATCGACGGTCTGCGCCAGCAGCTGGGCGCCGACGCGAGCCTGCCGCCGGTCGTCGGGCACTCGCCGGCCATGGAGCGCCTGCTGGCCCAGGCGCGGCAGGTCGCCGGGCTCGACACCACGGTTCTGCTCGAAGGCGAGAGCGGCACCGGCAAGGATCTGACCGCCCGGCTGATCCACGCCTGGAGCGCGCGGGCCGCGAAGCCCTGTCTCGAAGTGAATTGCGGCGGCCTTGCCGAATCGCTGCTGGAAAGCCTGCTGTTCGGCTATGAGAAGGGCGCCTTCACAGGCGCCTCGCAGGCCACGCCCGGCTATTTCGAAAAGGCGCACGGCGGCACGCTGTTCCTCGACGAAATCGCCGACATGAGTCCGAAGCTGCAAAGCAGCCTGCTGCACGTATTGCAGGACCATCAGTTCACGCGCGTCGGCAGCACGGCGCTGCGCAAGACCGATTTCCGCCTGATCTGCGCCACCAACCGGCTACTGGCGGATGAGGTCAAAGCCGGCCGCTTCCGCGAAGATCTCTTCTACCGCATCAACGTCGTCGCCCTGCGCCTGCCGCCGCTGCGCGCCCGACAGGCGGACATCCTGCCGCTGGCAACGCACTTTCTCGAATACTTCAATGCCAAGTTCGGCAGGGAATGTGGCCCGTTCACGCCTGCGGCCGTCGAGCTGCTGGAAGCCGGCGCCTGGCCCGGTAACGTGCGCCAACTCAAGCATTGCGTCGAGAGAGTCGTGGCCCTACAGCCGGGCGGCATGATCGACGCCGCCCATTTCGCACCGCTGTGCGACAAGTCTGCCGCGCAAACGCACGACAATGCGGCGAACCCGATTTCCTACCAGGACGCCCGCGCCGACTTCGAGCGGGAATATCTGCGAGGAATCCTCGAGACGGCGAAGGGCAATGTCTCCGAAGCCGCCCGCCTCAGCGGCATTCCGCGCCAGAACTTGTACGTGCGCATGAAGCGCTGGGGAATTGTCACTGATTGATGACAACCGTCACTGATTCGTGACGGGACTTTGATGCCCGCTGGCACCGACTGCCTGACTGCAAGGACGCTTCCGGCTATCGCCTGATTGGCACGGCCATTGCACTGGTTCCGGCAGACAAGCTTGTCGAAGGGGAACCAAAGTGCTTGCATCCTGGCGTCAAACCATAGTCGTGCTGCTGCTCGGCGGCTGGGGACTGTCGGCATTTGCCGGCGGCGACGCACCGATCGACACGGCCACCATCGAACTCAATCGCAAGGCCAACGAGGCCTGCTACGCCTGCCATAGCGCCGCTGGCATCGCGAAGCCGCCCAAAGCCGGTCTCGACCTTTCCAAGCTCAAGGATTCGCGCCTCGAACCTCCGGTGTTCAATCCCTCCGACCACGGCGTGATGGACTGCCGCGAGTGCCATTCCAAGACCCACTACAACGATTACCCGCACGCCGAGGCCGGCAAGACATCGACGGTCGGCTGCACCGAGTGCCATGCCGCCAAGGTGCTGCGCCTGGAGCCGCAGTTCAATGCCTCGGTGCATGCCAAGGTCAAGGGCGTCAAGGAGAAGTTCACCTGCTTCACTTGCCACGACCCGCACATCAACATCGTGCAGAAGCGGCTCAAGGACCCGGCGAAGATCGTCGCCCAGGACAACCACGGCTGCCTCGAATGCCACAACTCCAGCGAGACCTTCGCCAAGTTCGCCCCCGAGGGCGAGAAGACTCCCGGGCAGAAGAAGGCACGTCCCGACATCGACACCATCCACGACTGGCTGCCCAACACCAGGGCTCACTGGAAGTCGGTGCGCTGCATCGAGTGCCACACGCCGGAAGTGGCGGAGGCCAAGATGCTGTCGCACGAGATCCTCAACAAGGAAAAGGCCGAGAAGAAGTGCCTGACCTGCCATTCGGCCAACAGCACGCTCAAGGTCCGGCTCTATCGCCACATGGTCAAGGACGAGCAGCAGAAATACGGCTTCACCAACAGCGTCATCCTTTCCAATTCCTACGTGATCGGCGCCACCCGCCACCCGCTGCTGGACAACATCCTGATCGGACTGGCCGGTCTGACGCTGCTGGGCGTGCTCGCCCACGGCGCCGTTCGCATCATTGCGGCAATGGGCCGCAAGGGAAAGGAGTAAGGACATGAGCGAACGCATCTACCTCCTGCCCCTGTGGATCCGCCTCTGGCACTGGACCAACGCGCTGCTGATCATCCTGCTGATGATCACCGGCATCAGCCTGCACTTCGCCGACCCGAAGTTGCCGCTGGTCGAGTTCTCGCTCGCGGCGCGCCTCCACCAGATCGGCGGCCTGGCGCTGGTCGCCCTCTACGCCTTGTTCGTCGTCGCCAACATCGTCAGCGGCAACTGGTGGCAATACGTGCCCAAGCCGCCCGGCGTACTGGCGCGCTGCTGGGTGCAGGCCAAGTGGTACATGGGCGGCATCTTCAGGGGCGAGCCCCATCCCTACCGCGTCTCGGAGGAGGCCAACTTCAACGCACTACAGGCGATCAGCTACTGGGTGATCATGTACATGATCATGCCGGTGATGCTGCTCTCCGGCCTGGTCTTCCTGTTCCCGGACTTCGCCCCCGACCGGCTGTTCGGACTCGACGGGCTGCTGCCGGTAGCGATCCTGCACTACGTTACCGGTGCCGCCATTGTCCTGTTCATGATCATCCATGTTTATCTCGGCACCACCGGCGCCACCGTCACCAGCATGTTCAAGACGATGATCAACGGTTGGCACGAGCACTGAGTTTCTGTCCGATAGTCTGCACCTTCCGCTAGGAGAACCTACATGAAACGCAAAACCCTCACACTCGCCATCCTGTCCACCCTGGCGCTCGCCGCCAACGTCACCAGTTTCGCGAAGGAACCGGCACCCAAGGACAAGCCGAAAGAGATGAAGCCGATCACGGTCACCGCCGTGATGGCCGCGGCCGCTCCCGTACTCGACGGCTCGGCCTCCGATGCCGTCTGGAAATCCGCGCCGGTGACAAAGCTCGAAGCGGTCAAGGGCGCCAACTTCAAGGGCGGCAAGACCGGCGCCACCGTGCAGGTCGCCTACGACAAAGAGAACCTGTACATGCTGATCACCTACGACGACCCGACGCTCTCGGTACAGCGCAGCCCCTACCAGAAGCAGAAGGACGGCAGCTGGCAGAAGCTGAAGGACCCCGAGGACAAGGGCGGCGACAACGACGTCTACTATGAGGACAAGTTCGGCGTACTCTGGAACATCAACAACAGCATCGTCGGCTTCGACAAGTTCGGATGCCAGATCGGCTGCCACGGCGGCGAACCGGGCAAGCCCTACGGCAACAAGTACCTCGAGGAAGCCGGTGAACTCGGCGACCTCTGGCACATGAAGTGGGTGCGCACCGGCCACCTCGGCCAGGTGGACGACGGCTATCTCGACCATACGCGCTTCGATCCGGAGAAGGAGAAGAATGCCGGCCGCAAGACCGACCCAAAGACCGCGGGTGGCTACGATGACGTCAAGCTGGTGAATGGCAAGCCCGAGTTCATGAGCAAGGATGCCAAGCCTGCCAACAAGGGCGGCACCTACTGGATCATGGCGGAAGACAAGGTGCCCTTCGACGACGCCAAGTTCAAGGCCGGCGACGAGGTGGCCTCGATCATCGTCGCGCCCTTCGCTGGCGACCGCGCCGACATCAAGGTCGCCGGCAAGTGGGCCAAGGGCAAGTGGACCATGGAGGTCTCACGCAAGCTGGTGACCGGCTCCAAGTTCGACGTCCAGTTCGACGACCTGAAGAAGGCCTACGGCTTTGGCATCGCCCTGTTCGACAACGCGCAGGTGCGCCATGCCTATGTCGAGCAGCCGCTGGTCCTGCAGTTCAAGTAGTCGCCACCCGTCGTGGCAACACGCCCGTGCCCGCAAGGGCACGGGCGTTGTCACATAGTCAGCCGTAGCGGCACGCCACCCGATCCGGCGTTGACAACATTCTAATAGTCGTTAGACTGTTGTCCCATGAGCCGCGCCCTGAAAGACCTCCTCTACGAACAAGTCGCCCGTGTCGGCAAGGCACTGTCCAGCCCGAAGCGGCTGGAAATCCTCGAACTGCTGGCCCAGGGCGAGAAGACCGTCGATGTCCTCGCCACCGAAACTGCCACCGACATCAAGCTCGCCAGCGCCCACCTGCGGGTGCTCAAGGAATCGCGTCTGGTCGAAGCGCGCCGCGACGGCCGCTTCATCGCCTACCGGCTGGCGGGCGACGACGTGGCCGGCCTTTGGGCCAACCTGCATTCGGTCGCCACCGAGCATCGCGTCGAATTGCAGGTGGCGCTCAACCGCGTGGTGGCCGGCCCCGAGCGGCTCACCGAAGAGACCCGTCTGAGCCTGCTCGCCAAGGCGAAGAAGGGCAGTGTGGTCGTGCTCGACGTGCGCCCCGAGCCGGAATACCAGGCCGCGCACCTGCCGCACGCCCGCTCGATTCCGCTAGCCGAACTCAAGCGCCGCCTCGCCGAACTGCCGAAGGACAAGGAAATCGTCGCCTACTGCCGCGGCCCGTTCTGCCTGATGTCGGCCGAAGCGGTGGCGCTGCTGAAGAAGCGGGGCTACAAGGCCCGCAAGATCGGCGACGGCGTCGCCGAATGGTCGGCCGCCGGCCTGCCCACCGAAAGCGAAACCTGAAAGGAGCAGCCATGCAAACCCTGTTCATACTGAACGATCCGCCCTACGGCACCGAGCGCAGCTATAACGGCCTGCGCCTGGCCAAGGCTTTGTCCAAGCAGCCCGACCAGCAGATCAAGGTCTTCCTGATGGGCGACGCCGTCATCTGCGCCAAGGGCGGCCAGAAGGTGCCCGAGGGCTACTACAACGCCGGCGACATGGTGAAGATGGTCGCGGCGGCCGGCGAGGTCGGCCTGTGCGGCACCTGCATGACGGCGCGCGGCATCGGCGACGAGGAACTCGTCCCCGGCGCGG
>JAEHDA010000182.1 GCA_016880655.1 Rhodocyclaceae bacterium | reverse complement strand
GCACCCGCCGGGAACAGTACCTTGGCGACAAACTGCATGTTGCGCGGCACCGCCAGCCCCGCCAGTCCGACCGCCAGCCACGCACAGGCTGCGATCAGCAGGAGATCGATGGAGAACAGGGTCGGCATGAGGCGGTGATTTACTCGATCGTTCGATTCTATCAGCCGGCCACGGGCCTCAGGGCGTCCTCGATGGCGTGCTCGCCGGCCCGGGAATACACCGCGGCAAGTGCCTGATCCGCCGTGGCGAAGATGTTGGCCTGGGTGACGATATCGAACAGGCCGGTGGCGCGCATCACGTCGATCACCTGCTTCTTGAGTCCGGAAAAGACAACGGTGACGCCATTGCCGCGCAGACGCTCGACGATGTGGTGCATCACCTCCTCGCCGGAGGCATCCATCTCGTTGATGCCGTCGGCGACCACCAGCAAGTACTTCGCCTTCGGGTTGGCGGCCACGGCTTCGAGGATCGCGTCCTCGAAATAGGCGACGTTGGCGAAGTACAGGCGACCGTCGAAGCGCACCGCCGTTACCACGTCGGAGGCCGGCAGGTTATTGACTTTGGCATCGCGCAGCGTGCCGTCCGGGAAGCGGCCGAGGATGGCAACGCGCGGCGACATGGTGCGATACAGGTAGAGGCCGATCGCCAGTCCCGCACCGACCATGATGCCGCTGTCGAGATGCGGCGCGAACGCCAGCGTGGCGACGAAGGTCACCATGGCGGCAATGCCGTCGTGCTTGTTGGCTTCCCAGGCGTGCTTGATGGCGCCGAAGTTGATCAGGCCGATCACCGCCATGATGATCACCGCCGCCAGCACGGCCTGCGGCAGGTGGTAGAGGAGCGGCGTCAGGAACAGCAGCGTCAGCAGCACGAACAGGCCGGTGAACACCGACGACATGCCCGTCTTCGCCCCGGCGTTGATGTTCACCGCCGAGCGCGAGAAGGAACCGGAAACCGGGAAGGACTGGTTGAAGCTGCCGATGATGTTGGCCAGGCCCTGGCCGATCAACTCCTGGTTCGGGTCGATCTTCTGCTTGGTCTTGGCGGCGATGGCCTTGGCGATCGAGATCGCCTCCATGAAGCCGACCAGCGAAATGACGATGGCGGCGGACAACAGGCTGCCGAACATGTCCCAGGAAATCTTCGGCAACGCGACCGGCGGCAGGCCCTCGGGCACCTTGCCGACCACCTCGCCGCCGCCGACCAGCTTCAGCTTGTCCGCGCCGGCACGCGCGATGCGCCAGCGATGGCCCTCGCTCGCCTGCCCGGCCGGCACCTTGCCCAGAGCGAAGTATTGTGGCGTATCACCAAGGCTGACTTTTTCGAAGACCATGCTGCGTAAGGCGCGGTTGCGGCGGCGGTTCTCGTCCTCGCGGTCCTTCAGTTGCAGGCGCAGCAACTCGATCTCGTAATTGAGCGTGATGGCGTCGTGCGACAGCTCGCCCTTGTCGACGTGCAGCTTCTTCAAGTCGGCGGACTTGGCCGCGATGTCGCCGTTCAGCTCGCCGATTCTCGAATCGGTGCGCGCGTATTCGGCGAGCAACGTCTTCGCCTCGGGCTCCATGATCTGCTCGACGCTCGCCGTGTCGTTGCGCTCGAAGCCGATCAGCCACGAGGCGGTGGTCGTCACCGCGACGGCGATCAGCACGCCGGGCAATTTCGGTGCCTTCTTGCGGATCACCCACATGATGGCAATCGCCACGATGCCCATCGCCAGCGTCGGCCAGTGGGTATCGCCCACCTGCCTGGCCACGCCCCAGATGTCTTCGATGAAGTGTTCGGAGCGGCCCATGGGCACGCCGATCAGCTTGTTGACCTGCGACAGGCCGATGATCATGGCCGCGGCGTTGGTGAAACCGACGATGACGGGATGCGACAGGAAATTGACGATGACGCCCAGCTTGAATACGCCCAGCGCCAGCTGGACGATGCCGACCATCAGCGCCAGCATCACCGCCAGCACGACGAATTGCTCCGAGCCGGGCGACGCCAGCGGCGTCAGCGACGAAGCGGTCAACAGCGAAGCCACCGCCACCGGCCCGGTGCCGAGCTGGTTCGACGAGCCCCACAGCGCGGCGATCATCACGGGCAGGAAGGCCGCATAGAGGCCATAGTAGGGCGGCAGCCCGGCGAGCTGCGCATAGGCCATCGACTGCGGCACCAGCACCAGCGCGACCGTCAGGCCGGCGATGAAGTCCGCCCGGACCGTCGGGCCGCCCATGGGAAACCAGCGCAGGAAGGGGAACAAGGCCTTGGGTGACAGGTTCATGACGAACTCTTTTCGGTGGATTTGGGCGGCGCGGCGGTCACCAGGGGGCAGTCGAGCTTGCGCCATGGATCGGAACTCTTGTCTTCGGCGACGCTCTCCCAGCCCTCGAGCGAGTCGATCACCACGGTCGCGATGCACTCGTGGGTGTTGGCATACTGGACGATGTCCCGGCGGCGCAGCTGGGACTTGCGGGTCAGCGCGTACATGACGCCTTCTGAGCGCAGCGACTGCACCAACGCCTCAACTTCGGGCGGCAACTGCTCGCCGGCCGCGAGCAGCAGGATGTCGAGTCCGGCCCCCATGCGCTGGCACAGGCTGCGGGCGGAGGCCAGCAGGCGCGGATCGAGGTAGCCTTCGCGGATGGCGAGCAGCACCTTGCGTTCGGCTTGGGGTTTGGGCATCGACAGACAGCGAGGAGTCGGGACCGCCTCCCTTCGCAGCTTTCGTGCCATGTCACCGCTACGGATCCAAGACCCTGAATGCATGGAGAAACCCCACGACCACTGCAAACCCTGATGCGGACTGATTGTTGCAAGTCGCAACTCAGGCGTGGCGGACCGGCTCTTGAGCCATTGGTAGCAATGGGTTCACCTCTGCTTCGCTTTTGCGACAGTGCGTTGCATAATGCAATTATGAATTCGCTCCGGCGCAAGATCATTCTCGGCTACGTCGCCATCGCGGCGCTGGTCGCCGGCATGTCGCTGTTCTCCTTCCTGGAGTTGCGGGCGGTCGAGCGTCGAATTGCCACGGGCGCTCGCATCGGTGAATTTTTCGACACGGCGCTGGAGATTCGCCGTTTCGAGAAGAACTTCTTCCTCTATCGCCAACCGACCGACCTCGCTGAGAACGGCCTCTACGTCGAACGTGCGCGGACTCTGCTGGGCGACGACCGAAGCGTGTTCGAATCGCTCGCGGAGCCGGCGCGGATCGCACGGCTGGCGGCCGACCTCGACGGCTATTCGGCCTTGATGGCCGAGTACGGCACGAACGGGACGGACGAACTGGCGGCGCGCATCCGCCAGACCGGCAAGCACATCGTGGACGTCGCCGAGGAACTGGCGCGGGTGGAGCGCGGTGCACTACAGGCCATGCTCGACCGCCACCGCCACTGGATGATCGGCTCCGTCGCCGCAGTCGGCCTGATGGTGATCGTCATCGGCCAGTGGCTGGCGCGCCGGGTCGGCCGCCCACTGAAGGAGATGGAAACCCGCATGAAGCAGGTAGGCGCCGGCAAGCTGCGGCGGCTGGAAATGAGCGGCAACGACCGCGAGATCGTCTCGCTGACCCAGGCCTTCGACCACATGCTGCACGAGCTCGATACCCGCCAGGGCCAACTGGTGCGCTCGGAAAAACTCGCCGCGCTGGGCACCCTGCTCTCCGGCGTCGCCCATGAGCTGAACAATCCGCTGTCCAACATTTCCACGTCCTGCCAGATCCTCACCGAGGAGATAGACCACGGCGACCCCGAGTTTCGCAAGGAACTGCTCGAGCAGATCCTCGACGAGACCTGGCGCGCCCGGCGCATTGTCCGTTCGCTCCTCGACTACGCGCGCGACCGCGCCTTCACCCGCGAGCCGCTGCCGCTGGCGGCGCTGGCGGAGGAAACCCTGCGCCTGATCCACGGCCGCATTCCCGCCGAGGTGTCGATCAACCTGGCCATCGCCGACGATCTGACCGTCTGGGGCGATCGGCAGCGCCTACAGCAGGTCCTTATCAACCTGCTCGGCAACGCGATCGAGGCCGTCGCGGGCGCCGGTCGGATCGACGTGTCGGCGCAGACCACGACAGCACCCCTGCCGAGCGGCGCGCTGGTTTTCGGCCAGCGCGGCGGCAAGGGCGAGACAGTCGAGATCGTCGTGCGCGATAACGGCACGGGCATCCCGGCCGAGGTGCTGCCACGTATATTCGACCCGTTCTTCACGACCAAGGCGGTCGGCCACGGCCTCGGCCTCGGCCTGTTCATCGTCTTCGAAATCATCGAGGAGCACGGCGGCTGCATCGCCGTGACCAGCGAGGCCGGCAAGGGCACCACCTTCCTGATCCGCCTGCCCGCGCAACCCGGAGAAACGCATGTCTAGCAAGGGCAAGTTGTTGATCGTCGACGACGAGAAGGTCGCCGTACGCAACCTCGAACACGTGATGACCAAGGAAGGCTATGAGGTCGTTGCGACCCAGAGCGGCGGCAACGCCCTCCAGCACCTGGACAAGCAGGCTTTTGACGTCGTCCTCACCGACCTGCGCATGGAAAAGGTGGACGGCATGCAGGTGTTACAGCGCTGCCGCGAGACCAGCCCGGACACCGAGGTGATCCTGATCACCGGCTATGCGACGCTGGAGTCGGCTGTGGAGGCGATGAAGCACGGCGCCTTCTACTACATCGCCAAGCCATTCCGGCTCGACGAGGTGCGCAAGGTGGTGGCCGAGGCCATGGCCAAGGTACGCCTGTGCCGCGAGAACCGTGCCCTGCGCGAGCAGGTGGAGAGCTTCCAGGGCAAGGTGCGCATCATCACGCAGGACGCCGAGATGCAGCGCCTGCTCGACATGGCCAGGCAGGTGGCGCCAACCGACTGCAACGTGCTGATCACCGGCGAGTCGGGCACCGGCAAGGAGCTGTTCGCCCAGTACCTCCACCACCAGAGCAAGCGCAGCAACGGCCCTTTCGTGGCGGTCAACTGCGGCGCCTTCAATGAAGATCTGCTTGCCAACGAGCTGTTCGGCCACGTCAAGGGCGCCTTCACCGGCGCCGGCAGCGACAAGGCGGGGCTGCTGATGGCGGCCAACGGCGGCACGCTGTTCCTCGACGAGATCACCGAGATGGCGCCGGCCATGCAGGTGAAACTGCTGCGCGCCATCCAGGAGCGCGAGGTGCTGCCGCTGGGCGCCACGCGGGCGGTCAAGGTGGACGTGCGCTTCGTCGCCGCCACCAACCGTGACATGCAAGAACAGGTCAAGAGCGGCAGCTTCCGGCAGGACCTCTGGTTTCGCCTGAATGTCGTCAATCTCTGCGTGCCGCCGCTGTCGCGCCGTCGCGAGGACGTGCCGCTGCTTGCCTATCACTTCCTCAAGAAATGCGCGGCGCGCATGGGCAAGCCGGTGACCGAGATTTCCGCCGAGACGATGGCCATCCTCAAGGCCTACGACTTCCCGGGCAACGTGCGCGAACTGGAGAACATCGTCGAGCGCGGCGTCGCCATCGCTACCGGCGACACCATCGAGGCCGCCTACCTGCCCGACGACCTGCGCGAACTGTCGATCCGCACCTTCCGCCGCAAGGAAGGCCGCCTGCCCTCGCTGGAGGAGCAGGAGCGCGACTACGTGCGCTGGGTGCTACAGGAAGCGGGCGGCAACCAGACCTTGGCGGCGCAGATCCTCGGCATCGACCGCGTCTCTCTCTGGCGCAAGCTCAAGCGCTACGAACTGGAAAAACTCGCGTAAGCCGGCGCGAAAGTCAGTCATGGCAATACGCCGAGATAGACAGGCGTAATACAACCATAGGCAAGTCTCGCCCCGCCCGACCCTGCTCGCGGATAAAATATTGCGCTTTGCAATGGTGCAATTGTGTTTTGCACCATCTGCGCGGAAACCTGCCGCGCCCGCCTATCGCCCGAGGATCCGATGTCCACCAACAAGCTGATGCTGCGCCTTTTCCCCTTCCTGGCCTGGTTCCCCGTCAACTCGCACATCATCCGCGGCGACCTGATCGCCGGCATCACCGGCGGCCTGGTGCTGGTGCCCAAGGCGATGGCCTATGCCCAGCTTTCCGGCCTGCCGGTCTATTTCGGCCTTTACACCGCCTTCCTGCCGGCCATCCTCGGTGCCCTGTGGGGTTCGTCGCGCCAGCTCGCCACCGGCCCGGTCGCCATCGTCTCGCTGATGACCGCCGCCGCCGTCACGCCGCTGGCCGTACCGTTCACCGACGACTACATCGGCCTCGCGCTGCTCCTGACCCTGATGGTCGGCGCGATCCAGTTCGCGCTCGGCGCCATAAAGCTCGGCACCATCGTCAATTTCGTCTCCCACCCGGTCATCCTCGGCTTCATGAATGCCGCCGCGATCATCATCGCCCTCTCCCAACTCGACATGCTGCTCGGCATTCCCAAGGGGCGCAGCGATTCCTTCCTCAAGGACATCTGGGAGATGGCCGGCTACCTGCCGCAGACCCACCTGCCGACGCTGGCCATGTCGGCCTTCGCGCTGGCCCTGATGCTGGTGCTGAAGAAGATCTCATTCCTGTCCAAGCCCAGCGTGCTGGTGGCCGTGGTCATCACCACGCTGGTCAGCGTCGCCATCGGCTTCGAGCACAAGTCCATGGGCTCGCCCGAACTGATCGCCGATCCCGCCACCCGCGAACTGGTGCAGACCTACGCGCAGTCCGACGACCGGATCAAGGCCCTGTCGGTGGACATCACGGCGAAGTCGAGCGAGTTGCGCGCGGCGGAAAAGGCTGGCGACGCCCGTGCGGCAGCCGACCAGCGTCATGCCATCGAACTGGCCCGCCTCGAACTTGCCACGCTCGAGAGCCAGAACAAGGCGCGGGTTGCCCTCATCAACCGCCTGCACTTCGAACGCGGCCGCGCGCCGGAAAGCGAGCAGGCGCAGCTCTACTTGCATGGCACCGTCCCGGCCGGCGTCGAGACCGATGGCCGCAAATGGCACATCAAGAAGGTCGAGAAGGGCCAGATGCGCCTGATGGGCGGCGGTGACGTGGTCGGCAACATCCCCTCCGGCCTGCCCTCGTTCCGCCTGCCAACGCTGACGCTCGACGCCATCATGTCGTTGCTCTCGGCGGCGATCATCGTCGCCTTGGTGGCCTTCATGGAATCGATTTCGATGGCCAAGGCGATGGCGACCAAGTCGAAGCAGAAGGTCGACCCCAACCAGGAACTGATCGGCCAGGGCCTCTCCAATCTTGGCGGCGCCTTCTTCCAGGCCTACCCGGCCTGCGGCTCCTTCACCGGCTCGGCGATCAACCTGCAGGCCGGCGCCAAGACCGGCTTCGCCATGGTC
>JAEHDA010000181.1 GCA_016880655.1 Rhodocyclaceae bacterium | reverse complement strand
GAGGAAGGTGGCGGTGTGGCTGGTGCCGGCGCCGACTTCCATGTCGTAGGGTTGCAGAAGCGCACAACCCTGCTTGTTCCAGAATTCCTGAAGTCGAAGGATGATCTCCTGGAAGGATGGCTTGGTGGTCATCGATGAAACCCGCATCAATCGCAAAGGCGCGATTTTACAGGGATTTCCACGGCATCTACTTCATGAGTTCGACGCGCTCGCCCTTGGCCCGCCGGGCCGCCGCACGTGCCTCGATGAAGCGCTGGAATTCCGGCTGCTCGCGGTAGGCGCCAGAGGCGACATAGTCGAGCGAGGAGCCGAGGTGGAAGGGCCGCAGGTAGCCTTCGACGCGGAAGACCTCCTTGCCCGCCTTGTCGAAGAACACCAGGCTCGGCGTGTAGAAGACGCCGATGCCGAGCGCCCAGTCGCGGCCCGGCAGCGCCTTGCCGCCCGGCGTTTGCACCGGCTCGCGCGAGGCCATGTCGATGCGGGCGACGTCGAACTTGCCGAGCGCCTCCTTCACCTCGGGGCGCGGAAAGGCCTCCAGGTGCATCTCGTCGCAGGCGGCGCAGTCCTTCTGTTCGAAGAGCACGATCATCGGCTTGCCGTTGCGCTTCAGGGTATCGGCCAGCTTCAGCGGCGCCGCCAGCAGCCAGGGCTCCTCGTTGAGGGTCGGGGAAGCCGGCTCGCGGGCATGCTTCTCCAGGTAATCGGCGAAGTTCTGCTTCCTTTCCAGTCGTCGACCGACGAAATCAAGCGCCGCTTCGAACTTGTGCGGTTGCAGGTAGCCGTTGAGGCGCAGCGCGACATTGCCCTGCTCGTCGAGCATCACCAGCGTCGGCGTGAATTGGACTTTCATCGCCTTGGCGAAGGCCTTCTCGGGCATGGTCTTGCCGGCGAGGTCGGTGACTTCCCGGTCACCCCAGATGTTGAGCGCGATGACGTCGAAGTGCTTGCGGGTCTTGTCGGCGATCGCCTTCTGGCCGAAGTTGTCGCGGATCAGCTTGGTGCAGTACGGGCAGCCGTCCTGATGGAAATAGAGCATCAGGCGGCGACCGGCCTTCTTCGCCTCGGCGATGTCCTCCCGGATGTCGAGGAAGGATTCCTTGAACCAGGGCATGCCTTCCTCGCCCTCGGCGGCCAGGGCCGGCACGATCGTCAGCAGGGTCAGCAGCGCCAGCAGGATGTTGCGCATCTCGTCGCCTCCGTTCGGGTCGTCGCCGGTCTCGCTCGAATCACGCCAGCGTAGCCGCTATGATGGCCGACATCACCACGTTTTGGGAAGCACCATGGATGCGGAAAGAATGACCGAACTCGAGGTCAAGTTCGCCTTTGCCGAAGACATGCTCGATTCGCTCAACGCCACCGTGTATCGGCAGCAGCAGCAGATCGAGCGCCTACAGCGCGAAGTCAGGGAACTGCGCGAACAGATCGCGGCCACCGCGCCGGCCGAAGGCCGCAGCCTGCGCGACGAAATTCCGCCGCACTACTGAGGAGAATAGTCAGTCGCGGTAGCACGCCACCTTGACGGCAAATTCGCCGCCCATATAATGCTTCGACGTTTCGATAATCATGGAATAGTCGAATGAAGCTCGATCAAGCCGTCACCAAACTCGCAGCCCTGGCCCAGGAAACCCGGCTCGCCATCTTCCGCATGCTGGTCGAAGCCGGTCCCGAGGGCATGAACGCCGGGGCCATCGCCGAGGCGCTGGGCGTACCGGCCGCCACGCTGTCCTTCCATGTCGCCCAGCTCGCCCGGGCCGACCTTGTGACGTCGCGCCAGGAAAGCCGCTTCATCTACTACTCGGCCAACTTCGCGGGCATGGACGACCTGATCGCCTACCTCACCGACAACTGCTGCCAGGGCGGCCAATGCCTGCCCAAGACGCAGCAGGTCGCCACCACCGCCAAGCGCCGCGCCAGGGCGGCCTGAAAGCAAAGCCGATGCCTACCGTCCTCGTGCTCTGCACCGGAAACTCCTGCCGCTCGCAAATGGCGGAGGTGATCCTCAACCACGACCTCGCCGGCAAGGTGCGCGCGCTGTCGGCCGGCACGCGGCCGCAGCCCAAGGTGGCGACCGGCGCCATCGAGGCACTCAAGCTGGCCGGCCTGCCGACCGACGGCCTGTATCCGAAGGATGCCGACGTCTTCCTCGATACGGCCATCGACCTCGTGGTCACCGTCTGCGACAACGCGAAGGAAACCTGCCCGGTCTTCCCGCGGCCGGTGCCGAAGATCCACCTGCCCTTCCACGATCCGCACGGCGAGCCGCTGGAAAGTTTCGTCGCCGTGCGCGAGGACATCCGCGCGCGCCTGGTGCCGGCCGTGCGCGCAGCGCTCGAACTCTGAGAGGAGCCGCCATGTCCGCCCAATGCGAAGTCACCGCCAAGGTCGCCGCCGGCGCCCCCATGAGTTTGTTCGAGCGCTGGCTGACGCTCTGGGTCTTCCTCTGCATCCTGTTCGGCATCGCCCTCGGCCAGTTCCTGCCCGAGCCGGTCCAGTTGCTCGGCCGGATGGAGGTGGCGCAGGTGAACCTGCCGGTCGGCCTGCTGATCTGGGTGATGATCATCCCCATGCTGGTCAAGGTCGACTTCGGCGCGCTGCACGAAGTGCGGCAACATGTGCGCGGCATCGGCGTCACGCTGTTCGTGAACTGGCTGGTCAAGCCCTTCTCCATGGCCTTCCTCGGCTGGCTGTTCATCCGCCAGCTCTTCGCCCCGTACCTGCCGGCCGACCAGCTCGATAGCTACATCGCCGGCCTCATCCTGCTGGCCGCCGCGCCCTGCACGGCCATGGTCTTCGTCTGGAGCCGGCTCTCCAACGGCGATCCGCTGTTCACCCTGTCGCAGGTCGCGCTCAACGACACCATCATGATCGTCGCCTTCGCCCCCATCGTCGGCCTGCTGCTCGGCATCTCGGCGATCACCGTGCCGTGGGACACGCT
>JAEHDA010000180.1 GCA_016880655.1 Rhodocyclaceae bacterium | reverse complement strand
TCAGGCGTTCAGCCGTTCGACCTGCTCGCGCAGCTTGTCGGGTTCGTCGAGCCGGAGCAGGCGGCCGACCTTGGTGGTCAGTTGTTCGGCGTCGGCCATCACCACCTGCTGCTTCACTTCGAGGATCAGCGAGGGGTGCATGGAGAACTGGCGCAGGCCCATGCCGATCAGCAGGCGCGTCAGCGTCGGGTCGCCGGCCATTTCGCCGCAGACGGCGACGGGCACGTCCATCCGCGCGCCGGCGGCGATGGTCTGCGAGATCAGGCGCAGGATGGCCGGGTGCAGCGGGTCGTACAGATGCGCGACGGCCTCGTCGGTGCGGTCGATGGCCAGCGTGTACTGGATCAGGTCGTTGGTACCGAGCGAGAGGAATTGCAGGCGCTTGACGAAGGGGCCAAGCGCCAGCGCCGCGGCGGGGATCTCGATCATGCCGCCGATCTTGATGTTCTCGTCGAACTTGTGGCGCGTCTCGCGCAGTTGCGCCTTGGCCTGCTCGATCATCGCCAGCGTCTGTTCGATCTCGGAAGCGTGGGCGAGCATCGGAATCAGCAGGCGGATCTTGCCGTAGTGCGAGGCGCGCAGGATGGCGCGCAACTGGGTGAGGAATATCTGCGGTTCGGCCAGGCAGTAGCGGATGGCGCGCAGGCCGAGTGCCGGGTTCGGCGCCTGCCGTTCCGTGCCGGCTAGCGCGCCGGCATTCTTGTCGCCGCCGATGTCGAGCGTGCGGATGGTGACGGGCCGGCCGGCCATGGCCTTGGCGACCGCCTTGTAGGCCTCGTACTGCTCGTTTTCGTCGGGCAGGTCGGCACGGTTCATGAAGAGGAACTCGGTGCGGAACAGGCCGATGCCGTCGGCGCCGACCTCCTTCACCTGCTCGATGTCCTGCGGCAATTCGATGTTGGCGTAGAGCGCGACCTCCTCGCCGTCGAGCGTCGCCGAGCGGGCCGTCTTCAGGCGCTTGAGCTTGGAGCGCTCGAGTTCGAGCTCGCTCTTCCTGAGCCGGTATTCCTCCAGCACGCGCGGGTCGGGTTCGACGATCAGCACGCCGCGGGTGCCATCGACGATGACCAGGTCGTCCTCGCGCACCAGCGGCCGGGCGTGGTGCAGGCCGACCACCGCGGGGATGGCCAGGCTGCGGGCGACGATGGCCGTGTGCGAAGTGGCGCCGCCGAGGTCGGTGACGAAGCCGCCGATCTTCAGGGTCTTGAACTGGATGGTGTCGGCCGGCGAGAGGTCGTGGGCGACGACGATCAGGTCTTCGTCCTTGCCGCGCTTGGCAACTTTGCGCGCCTTGCCCATCAGCGCCTTGAGCACGCGCTCGACCACCTGCACGACATCGTGCTTGCGCTCGCGCAGGTAGCTGTCCTCGATCTCCTCGAACTGCTCGACCAGCAGCTCCATCTGCTGCACCAGCGCCCACTCGGCGTTGCAGCGGCGTTCGCGGATCAGGTCCTTGGGCAGTTCCGAGAGCAGCGGATCGTCGAGGATCATGGCATGGATGTCGACGAAGGCCGCCAGTTCGGAAGGCGAGCCGGGCAGCGATGCTTCGCCGCGCAGGGCTTCCAGTTCGGTGCGCACGGTGGCGACGGCGGTCTCGAAGCGCTCGATCTCGGTGGGCACCGCCTTCTCGCGCACCTTGTAGTGCGCCACTTCCAGCGTGGCATGCGAAACGAGGTGCGCCCGGCCGATGGCGATGCCCGAGGAGACCGCGAGGCCGTGCAGGGTGAAACTCACTCCGCCTCTCCGAACCGGTCGGCGATCAACGCGGTGAGCGCAGCCAGCGCCTCGTCGGCCTGTTCGCCCTCGCAATCGACCGTCACGGTCGCGCCCCTGCCCGCAGCCAGCATCATCACGCCCATGATGCTCTTGGCGTTGATGCGGCGGTTGTTGCGCTCCATCCAGACTTCGCACGGATAGCTGCCCGCCATCTGCGTCAGCCTGGCCGAGGCCCGCGCATGCAGGCCCAGTTTGTTCACGATTTCGACTTCCGCTTTCGGCATCGCTGCTTTCCTACATTCCGATGACGCCGTCGCGCCCACCGGCGATGGCTTTGGTGACGAGGGTCTCCATGCCCTTGTCGCGGTAGGTGAGCGCGCGCAGCAGCATGGGCAGGTTGACGCCGGCGACGCCTTCGATCTTGCCCCGCTTCAGGAGCTTGATGGCGATGTTGGCGGGCGTGGCGCCGAAGATGTCGGTCATGATCAGCACGCCTTCGCCGCTATCCACCAGCGTCAGCATCCTTTCCGCCAGCGGCAGCGCGTCGAGCGGGTCGTCCTGCGCCGAAACGCCGAGCTGGGCGATCTGCGGCGGCCGCGTGTTGAGCACGTGGCAGGCGCACTGGATCAGCGATTCGCCGTAGCTGCCGTGGGTGATGAGGAAGAGGCCGATCATGGCGTCGATTCTAGCTTGACGCGTGCCCGCATGGCATCGGTAAGTTCGATCCCGCCATCGGCAGCGACGCGCAACACCTGCGTCATGCCGAGCTTGTCGGCCAGCCGCCGCCAGTCGGCGCCGGCGATGAACAGCGGCTTGCTGGCGACGTCCGACCACATTCCGGCCCGGTTGTCGCCGAAGCCGGGCGGGATCAGCACCGTCACGGCCTGCGTGCCCGTGCTCGGCCAGCCCGTGCGCGGGTCGATCAGGTGGCAGTAGCGGCGGCCATCGAGTTCGAAGTAGCGCTGGTAGTCGCCCGAGGTGCCGATCGCCTCGCCGTCCCGGAGCTCCAGCGTCGCCAGCGGCGTCGCCGCGCGCGGATGCTGGATGCCGACGCGCCAGGGCGTGCCGCCCTTGCTGCCCAGCGCCATCACGTTGCCGCCGATGTTGACCAGCGCGTTGGCGATGCCGTGTTCCCTGAAGATCGCGACGGCGCGGTCGAGCGCCACGCCCTTCAGGTAGCCGCCGAAATCGAGCGCCACCGCGCCGCTTGGCGTATCGCCACGGCTGACTTTGGTCCCATCGACCTTGAGGCTGGCGATCGACGGTCGCGCGCCGATCAGCTCGGCCAGCTTCGCCGCATCGGGCAACTGCGGCTTGAAGGTATCGTCGTGGAAACCCCATAGTTCGATCAGCCGGCCGACGCCGGGGTCGAACAGGTATTCGCCCTTCGCGGCCACCTCCTGCGCCTCGCGGAGGTAGCCGGCGAACTCGGGCGTCACTTCATGCGGCCGGCCCGCTGCCAGCGCGTCGTTCAGCGCCGTCATCTCCGACGGTTGCCAGGCGTGGTAGGTCCGGTGGTAGCGGTCGAATTCGCGCAGCACCTCGGCTGCCGCCGCACGCGCCCGGTCCTCCGGTTCGCCCCAGACCAGCACCTCGACCCGCGTGCCGAATACATAGGACTCCTGCGAGTGCAGGGCAGGGCGGCTGCACCCGGCCGCGAGCAGCGCCAGGACGGCGAGGATGAAAGGCTTCATCGGAGGCGGCGCCGGACCCTCAGCTCGGCTTCTTCGGCGGCTTGGGGAAATCGACCTTCTTCGTCGCGGGCGGTTCGTCGCTGAAGTGCGGGCGCTCGTCGGCGAAACCGGCCTCGCGGGCGAGTTCGGCCTCGCGCTCGGCGATCAGCGCGAATAGCTCCTTGATGTCGCGGATGGTGTTCTCGCTCAGCGGGTGGGCGAAGCCCGGCCGCGGGGTGGTGTCCTTGACGATGTTGCCGAGCGTCTTGCGCAGCACGCGCAGGATGCGTTGTTCCTTCGTTAATCCTTCGATGC
>JAEHDA010000179.1 GCA_016880655.1 Rhodocyclaceae bacterium | reverse complement strand
TAGATCGCGGTGGCGAACACCGCCATGATCAGGATGATCGCCACCGCAAAGGAGCCCATGAAGGCTGCCTTCACTTGCCGGGGCTGCGGGGCGGGCGAAATGGAATCCATTGGCCGACAAGTGTGCCACGCGTCAGCCGGTTCGTCCTGTCTTGAGATGACGGAAAGCCCGCCAGATCGCCAGGTCGTAGGCGATTTTCAGCGCGCCGCAGGCGACCAGCGGTGCGGCCAGCCAGCCGGCGGCCAAAAGTGCGCCGCCGATGGCCGGGCTGGCGGCAGCCGCGAGGCTGCGCGGCACGGCGGTGAAGCTGGCGGCAGCCGCGCGTTCCGCGGGCGTTACCACGGCCATGACGAAGGCCGAACGCGTCGGCACATCCATCTGCGAGAGCAGGCTGCGCAGCAGCAGGAGCGCCAACGCCCATTCCAGGCTTGGTGCGAGTGCGGCGAGGATCAGGCTGACGTTGGCGGGGATGTGGGTGAATACCATGGTGTTGATCAGCCCGATGCGGCGCGCGACCCAGGGAGCGGCGAGTTGCGAGGAGGCGGTGAACAGGCCGGCCCAGAAGAAGAAGCTGCCGGCGGCGGCGAGCGAGAGGTCGAAGCGCTCGAACAGCCACAGCGCCAGCAGCGTGTTCACCAGCAGGCCGCCGGCGAAGGCGTCGACCGAGAACAGCGCCGCGAGCTTGATGACAATGGCACGGGAGGGCCCAAGCGGTGTTGGCGGTGCGGCCTGCGCATGCACCTGATGATTCGGCAGCGTACGGTAGAGCAGGAAGATCGCGATGCCGGTGAGCCCGTAGGCGACGAACATCGCGCGGATGGCGTCAAGTCGGGTAAAGCCGTCATGGGCCAGCAGATCGGGAATGCCGGTCGCCAGCGAACCGGCTGCCGCGCACAGCGCGCCGATGAAGGTGTAGCGCGCGAACAGGAAGGTGCGCGCTTCGCCGTGCGCGGTCTCGGCCAGCCGCGCATGTTCGAGCGGCAGGAAGACGCTGACATCGCCGGAACTCGGATTCATCGTGCCGACGAAGGCGATCACCAGCAACGGCCAGAAGTCCGAGAAGCCGGCCAGCAGCAGGCCCGTGACGGCCATCAGCCAGGCGGCGGCGAGCAGCAGGCGGCGCTGCGGAGCGCGATGCCCCCACTGGCCGACCGCCAGCGTCATCAGCGCCGAGCCGAGCAGCGTGGCGGTCGAGATCAGCCCGATCTCCCACTTGCCCAGGCCGAGCGCGAGCAGATACGCGGGCAGCAGGATGGCCACATAGCCGTCGGTGAAGGCCCGCAGTGCGCGGCCGATCAGCAGCAGGCGCGCTTCGGGCGCGACGCCGGCGGGCAACAGCATTACTTCAGGCCCAGCGTCCGTGCGATCTTCTTCAGCGGCGTGTCCGCGCACCAGGCGTAGAGCGCGTCATACATCACCATGCCGTGCTTCAGCATCTCGTGGTCGTTTTCGAAGTTGAGCGACAGCCCCTTCGAGATGGCCAGCAGGCCGGCGGCTTCCTTGGCGAGATGCGGGGCGCTGCAATCGGCGGCGCGCACGATCAGGGCGAGCTTGTCCAGCGCCGCGTCCTTGATCTCGTACTTGGCGATGAAGGCATCGAAGCTGCATCGGTCGCCGTGGTGGCCGAGTTCGACGCCGGGCACGTCGTAGGGAATCGCGCCGGTTTCGGCGGCGACCTTCATGACGTCGCCGCCCGGTACGTAGAGGAACTCGGGCTTGTCATCGACGAAGCGCGCCACCAGCCACGGGCAGGCGATGCGGTCGATCTTGGGACGTTCGCGGGTGATCCACTTCATTTTGCGTTCACCTCGCCGCCGGCTGCCTTCCAGCCCTCGATGCCGCCCTCGATGAAGCGGGCGTTCAGGCCCTTGGCCTGGAGCGCGTCGACGACGCTGTTGGAAACCGAGCCGCCGCGCACGCAGTAGAGGACGATCTCCTTGTCCTTGGGCAATGTTCCCGCCCACTCTGCAATTTTCTCGGGATCGTGCCAGGCCGCCCCGGGGATCTGTTCGGTCGAGGCATCACGGTCGGCGCAGCGCCGCACGTCGATCAGATGCTTGCCGGCGAGTTTCAGGTCCTGCGGTTTGATGGTTCGCTCCATGTCAGGCTCCGGTGGTGAGGGTGTACGCGAGGCCGAGGGCGGCGCAGGCCGCGATGACCTTCATGATGTCCTGCTTGTACTTCCACAGGG
>JAEHDA010000178.1 GCA_016880655.1 Rhodocyclaceae bacterium | reverse complement strand
TCCTCGAAGACGACATCGAGCCGCGTAGCGACGTGGCGCGTCAGCGAATTCATGGCCCGCTTCCACAGCGCGCGTTCGCCGGGCTTGAGGAACTTGTCGAACACCAGCACACGCCCACCGGGCTTGAGCACGCGCGCCGCTTCGGCCAGGCAGGCTTTCGGATCGGGCACCACGGCGAGGATCAGGTGCAACACGACTGCATCGAAGTGCTTGTCCGCGAACGGCAGGCTTTGCACATCGCCCTGCACGAGGCGGATGTGGCTGCCCGCCACACGCCGTTTCGCCTTGGCCAGCATGGCGCGGGTGATGTCCACGCCGACATAACGGTGCTGCGGCGGCAGGTGCGGAATGTCGAGGCCGGTACCGATGCCGGCGATCAGGACTTCGCCTGGCGCCCGCTCCGCCAGCGCGGCGAGGCTGCGGCCGCGCGCGGCATGCGTGGCGGCGGTGAGGAAAGCGTCGTAGAACGGCGCGATCAGCGCGTAGCTGTGCTTGAGGCTCAATGCAAAGTGCGCGGCATGGACAGCACGAACTCGGGAATGGGCGCATCGAACTGGGTGCCGTCCTCGGCCACCATCTGGTAGCTGCCCTTCATGGTGCCGACGGGCGTCTCCAATGCGCTGCCGCTGGCGTAGTCGAACTTGTCGCCGGGTTGCAGCAGCGGCTGGTTGCCGACCACGCCGAGCCCGCGCACTTCCTGCACCTTGCCGTCGGCATCGGTGATCAGCCAGTGGCGCGAGATCAGTTGCGCGGCGATGCTGCCGACGTTGGTGATGGTGATCGCATAGGAGAACACGTAGCGATCGGACTCGGGGTCGGATTGCTCGGGCAGGTAGCGCGTCGCCACGTCCACGCGGATATCGTATTTTTTTGCTTCCGTCATTCCTGTCAGTCGCCTTATGGGAGCCATCAGAAAAAATTAGCCGGCCTGACCGGTTTTGGCAAATGCGGCCCCGCTAGAATCGACTTCATTCTAATTGAGGAGACTCCCCCCATGGCCTATCGCATCGCGCCGTCCATCCTGTCCGCCAATTTCGCCAAGCTGGGCGAGGAAGTCGATAACGTGCTGGCTTCGGGCGCCGACATCGTCCACTTCGACGTAATGGACAACCATTACGTTCCCAACCTGACCATCGGCCCGCTGGTCTGCGAGGCGCTGAAGAAGCACGGCGTCACCGCGCCGATCGACGTGCACCTGATGGTGAAGCCGGTCGACCGCATCATTCCCGACTTCGCCAAGGCCGGCGCCACTTACATCACCTTCCACCCGGAAGCCTCCGAACACGTCGACCGCACCATCGGCCTGATCAAGGAATGCGGCTGCAAGGCCGGCCTCGTCTTCAATCCGGCCACGCCGCTCGACGTGCTCGAGTACACGCTCGACAAGCTCGACATGGTGCTGCTGATGTCGGTGAACCCCGGCTTCGGCGGCCAGAAGTTCATCCCCTACGTGCTCGACAAGGCACGCCAGGTGCGCAAGATGATCGACGCGCGCGGCCTCAAGGTGAGCCTGGAGATCGACGGCGGCGTCGGCCCGGCCAACATCGCCGAAGTGGCGCGGGCGGGCGTCGACACCTTCGTCGCCGGCTCGGCCGTGTTCGGCAAGAGGAGCGATGCCGACCCCAACCGCTACGACACGATCATCGGCCAGATGCGCGCCGAGCTGGCCAAGGTTTGATGCTGCCTGTCCGGGCAGTCCTGCTCGACCTGGACGGCACGCTGCTCGATACCGTTCTCGACCTGCATGCCGCGGCCAACGGCATGCTGCGTGATCTCGGCCGGTCCGACGTCGCCATCGAGGACATCCGCGCCTACGTCGGGCGCGGCATTCCGAACCTGGTCAAGCGCGTGCTGGCGGGCAAGCTCGAAGCGGCCGACGACCCGGCGCCGCCGCCCACCGACGCGCTGGCATCGTTCAAGAAGCACTACGCGGAGGTGAACGGCCGCGCCGCCAGGCCCTTCCCCGGCGTCGTCGATGGACTGAAAGCGCTGCGGGCGAAGGGACTGCCGCTCGGCGTCATCACCAACAAGGCGGCCGATTTCACCGGCCCGCTGCTCGAACGGACCGGCCTTGCGCCCTTCATGTCGGTCGCGGTGAGCGGCGACCAGTTGCCGAAACCCAAGCCCGACCCTATGCCCGTGGTCTGGGCCTGCGGCCGCCTCGGCGTCTCGCCCGCCGACACGGTACTGATCGGCGATTCGGTACACGACTTCAAGGCCGGCCGTGCCGCCGGCTGCAAGGTCTTCCTCGTGCCGTACGGCTACAACGAAGGCCAGGACGTGCGCGGCCTCGAATGCGATGCTATAGTCGCCAGCATCGAAGACGCCGCAAGACTCATCACTCCAGCATGAACCCGCTCTCCACATCGAAAGTCGCCCAAGCCCGTTGGGCAGAGGCTTGGCCCTGGCGGCCCTGGCGCTGATTCCTGCCGCCCCGCGCTGGCGCCGTGCATTCGGCGTACCACCAGCGCTGACTTTCGCAAGCAACATGTAGTGGAGCCATCATGAACGAAGCTGTGCTTTCCGAGTCCCATTTCAACCGGCTGGCCGCCGAAGGCTACAACCGGATTCCCGTCACCCTTCAGACCTTCGCCGATTTCGACACGCCGCTGTCGATCTACCTGAAGCTGGCCGGCGGACCTTATTCCTACCTGCTCGAATCGGTGCAGGGCGGCGAACGCTTCGGCCGCTATTCCTTCATCGGCATCGCCTCGACGACACGCATCGCCGTCGTCGATTCCGGCATCATGCTGCTGTCGGGCAACCGCGTCGCCGAACGGCGCGACCACACCAACCCGATGTCCTTCGTCTCCGAGTTCATGGCCCGCTTCAAGGTGCCGGACATTCCCGGCCTGCCGCGCTTCACGGGCGGACTGGTCGGCTACTTCGGCTACGACACCGTGCGCGCCATCGAGCCGAAGCTGGCCGAGACGAAGAAGCCCGATCCGGTCGGCACGCCGGACATCCTGCTGCTGCTCTCCGAAGAGATCGCCATCGTCGACAACCTCTCCGGCAAGCTGACGCTGGTGGTGTATGCCGAGCCCGGCTTCCCCGGCGCATGGAAGCGCGCCCAGACACGGCTGAAGGAGCTGCTGGCCAAGCTGCGCGAGCCGGTCAATCTGCCCGCGGACAAGGTCGCGGAAAGCGCACCCGCCGAGTCCGAATTCGGCGAGGAAGCGTTCAAGGCCGCCGTGGTCAAGGCCAAACAGTACATCACGGATGGCGACGTGATGCAGGTGGTGTTGAGCCAGCGCATGAGCAAGCCTTTCAATGCCTCGCCGCTGGCGCTCTACCGCGCGCTGCGCACGCTGAACCCGTCGCCCTACATGTTCTATTTCGACTTCGAGGATTTCCATGTCGTCGGCGCCTCGCCGGAGATATTGGTCCGCCTCGAGGACGGCACCGTGACGGCGCGGCCGATCGCGGGAACGAGAAAACGCGGCGCCACGCCAGCCGAGGATGAAGCGCTGGCCGCCGAACTGCTGGCCGACCAGAAGGAGCGCGCCGAGCACCTGCAACTGCTCGACCTCGGCCGCAACGACGTCGGCCGCGTCGCCAAGATCGGTTCGGTCAAAGTCACGCAGCAGTACGTCATCGAACGCTACTCGCATGTGATGCACATCGTCTCCAACGTCGAAGGCCGGCTCAAGGACGACGAGGGCCCGGTCTCGGTGCTCAAGGCCACCTTCCCGGCGGGCACGGTATCCGGCGCCCCGAAGGTGCGGGCGATGGAAATCATCGACGAGCTGGAACCGACCAAGCGCGGCATCTACGCCGGCGCGGCAGGCTACCTCGGCTTCAACGGCGACATGGACCTCGCCATCGCCATCCGCACCGCGGTGGTCAAGGACGGCCGCATCTACGTGCAGGCCGGCGCAGGCATCGTCGCCGACTCCAACCCTGATTCCGAGTGGGAAGAAACGCGCAGCAAGGCGCGCGCCCTGCTGCGCGCCGCCGAAATGGCCGAAGGCGGCCTCGACACGCATTTCGACTGAGGCCGACGCCATGGACGAGACACAGGAGCGGCTGAGCGACCAGAACTTCGCGGCGCTGGCCGAGCGTATCGAAGCGCTGCCGGCCGAGCACGTCGACTGGGTGGTGGAGCTCTTCCTCGAATGCAAGCGCGCCCGCGACGCCGAGGCGCACTACCTCGCCTCCGGCTGTCAGGGCGTCGACCCCGGCATCTCGACGCAGATCGTGCTCGACACTGCCGACTGGCTGCGCACGCTCTGGGAAGTCGGCTACATGGGCAGCGATGCCCTGCCCGCACCGCCGCGCAGCGACTTCCCGCAGATCAACGTCGAGGACATCCTCAAGTCGGCGCTGTTCGCCCGCATCCGCCACGGCAAGCGGCCGCTGCCCTTTCCGCCGCCGACGCGCGACGGCATGCCCTGGCACGAGGTGGTCGAATCGGAAGAACCGCTCGCGGTCCGGGCCGAAGTGACGTCGAACGGCCAGTGCGTCATCGAGGGTTGCGGCAACTGGCAGGTCAAGGAGACCGACGGCACCGGAAACGGCCATACCGTCCAGCACCGCGGCAAGGGGCCGCTCTATCGCCTCGCCCTTGACGGACAGGGCGGCGGCACGCTCCACAAGCGGCCGGCCGGGATTTCCCGGCGCATCGTCCGCCAGGAACGCGCCGGCTTCGTCGCCTGGCTGCTCGAATGGCCGCAGAACGACGGCGGCATCGTGCAGGTTCCCTTGCGCGCGGCCAACTGGGACCGCGCCGAGAACGAGGCCCAGCGCTGGGTCGCGCTGCGCCACCCCGACCTCTATGGTCAGATTCGCTACGAACGAAGCGAGGCATGAAGCCATGCTGCTGATGATCGACAACTACGATTCATTCACCTACAACCTGGTTCAGTACTTCGGCGAACTCGGCGAGGAGGTGCGCGTCTATCGCAACGACGCGATCACGCTGAAGGAAATCGCGGCGATGAAGCCCGACCACCTGGTCATCTCGCCCGGCCCCTGTTCGCCGAAGGAGGCCGGCATCTCGGTCGCGGCGATCCAGGAGTTCGCCGGCAAGATTCCCATCCTCGGCGTCTGCCTCGGCCATCAGAGTATCGGGGTTGCCTTCGGCGGCGAGATCGTGCATGCCAAGACCATGATGCACGGCAAGCTCTCGCCTATCCATCACGCCGACGTCGGCGTTTTCAAGGGCCTGCCGAATCCACTCACCGCGACGCGCTACCACTCGCTGGCGATCCGCCGCGAGACGCTGCCCGACTGCCTGGAAGTCACCGCCTGGACCGACGACGGCGAGATCATGGGCGTGCGCCACAAGACGCTTTCTGTCGAGGGCGTGCAGTTCCATCCCGAATCCATCATGACCGAGCACGGCCACGACCTGCTGCGCAATTTTCTCCAAGGAGTCCGCTGATGATCACCCCGCAGGAAGCGCTCCAGCGCACCATCGAACACCGCGAAATCTTCCACGATGAAATGCTGCACCTGATGCGCATGATCATGAGGGGCGAGATGTCGCCGGTCATGACCGCCGCCATCCTAACCGGCCTGCGCACCAAGAAGGAGACCATCGGCGAGATCGCCGCCGCCGCGATGGTGATGCGCGAGTTGTGCACCAGGGTCGATGTGCCCCACAACCCGCACTTCGTCGACATCGTCGGCACCGGCGGCGACGCCGCGCATTCGTTCAACATCTCGACGGCCTCGGCCTTCGTCGCCGCCGCGGCAGGCGCCACCGTGGCCAAGCACGGCAACCGCAGCGTCTCGTCCAAATCCGGCAGCGCCGACGTGCTGGAAGCGCTGGGCGCTAACATCAACCTGCAGGCGCCGCAGGTGGCGGAGTGCATCCGGGCCACGAACATGGGCTTCATGTTCGCGCCCAACCACCACCCGGCCATGAAGAACGTGGTGCCGGTGCGCAAGGAAATGGGCGTGCGCACCATCTTCAACATCCTGGGGCCCCTGACCAACCCGGCCAGCGCGCCGAACACGCTGATGGGCGTGTTCCATCCCGACCTGGTCGGCATCCAGGTGCGCGTCATGCAGCGGCTCGGCGCCGCGCATGTGCTGGTCGTCTGGGGCAAGGACGGCATGGACGAGATTTCGCTCGGCGCCGCCACCATGGTCGGCGAACTGAAGGACGGCGAGATCCGCGAATACGAAGTGCATCCCGAGGACTTCGGCCTGCAAATGGTTTCCAACCGCGGCCTCAAGGTCGCCGACGCCCACGAGTCGAAAGCCATGCTGCTTGCCGCGCTGGAGAACCGCTCCGGCATCGCCCGCGAGATCGTCGCTCTGAACGCCGGCACCGCGCTCTACACCGCCAACCTCGCCGCCTCGATCGGCGACGGCATCGTCAAGGCACGCGAGGTCATCGCCAGCGGCGCGGCGCGTGCCAAGGTCGACGAGTTCGTGCAATTCACGCAGAGATTCAAGTGAGCGACATCCTCGACAGGATCCTCGCCGTCAAGCGCGAGGAGGTCGCCGCCGCGCAAGCCGCCAAGCCGCTCGCCGTCGTTCGTGCCGAAGCCGAAGCGCAACCTGCGCCCCGCGACTTCGTCGGCGCGATCCGGGCGAAGATCGACGCAGAAGTCAGCCGTGGTGTGACCGAAGGGAATCCCCGTGGGAGTACGCCACTTCCGGCCGTGATCGCCGAGATCAAGAAGGCCAGCCCGTCGAAAGGCGTGCTGCGCGAGGACTTCCACCCTGCCGAGATTGCCGCCAGCTACGAACGGCACGGCGCCGTTTGCCTGTCCGTGCTCACCGACCGCCAGTTCTTCCAGGGCGCGTCCGAGTACCTGCGGGCCGCCCGCGCCGCCTGCGCCCTGCCGGTGCTGCGCAAGGACTTCATGATCGATCCGTACCAAGTCTACGAAGCCCGGGCCATGGGCGCCGACGCCATCCTGCTCATCGTCGCCGCGCTGTCCGTGCCGCAAATGCGGGAAATGGAAGCGATCGCCCGCTCGCTGGCCATGGCGGTGCTGGTCGAAGCGCACGACGGCGCCGAGGTCGATGCCGCCCTGCAACTGCAAACGCCGCTGATCGGCATCAACAACCGCAACTTGCGCACTTTCGAGGTGAGCCTGCAAACCACGCTCGGTCAGCTCGACCGCATTCCCGCCGACCGCATCGTCGTCACCGAATCCGGCATCCTCGGGCCCGAGGACGTCGCGCTGATGACCGCGCACGGCGTCCATGCCTTCCTGGTCGGCGAGGCCTTCATGCGCGCACCGGACCCCGGCGCGCAGCTCGCCAGGCTATTTTCAACCCATTGATTTTTCGCAGATAGTGCGGTTACATCAGACCGGGCATTTTTCCTCGGTCATGCCCTGTTGCAAAAACCCAACAGTTGCTTTCGAACTGTCGCGGGATTCCGGGCTTTTGCTTGCCCGGACCGGGCACGGCGGGCAGAATCACCCGCAGCTTTCGGTAACGGAAGTCCTGCGGTTTCAGT
>JAEHDA010000177.1 GCA_016880655.1 Rhodocyclaceae bacterium | reverse complement strand
TACTTCGAGGATATTCCGCGCGATCCCATCATCGCCTTCATGGCGGAGCTCGGTGTCATCATTCTGCTCCTGCAAATCGGCCTCGAAACACGGCTGGCCGACCTGCTCAAGGTCGGCGGCCGGGCCGCCTCCGTCGGCACCTTCGGCATCGTCGCGCCCTTCGCGCTCGGTGCCTTCGTCGTCGGGCCGTGGTTGCTGCCCGGCCTCGATGCCAACGCCTACCTCTTCCTCGGCGCCACGCTCTCGGCGACCTCGGTCGGCATCACTGGTCGTGTCTTCCGCGACCTCGGCCGGCTCGGCACGCCGGCTGCCCGCATTGTCCTTGGTGCCGCGGTGATCGACGACGTGCTCGGTCTCGTCATCCTCGCCGTCGTCTCCAGCCTGGTGCAGGTCGGCCAGATCAGTGCCGGCGAGGTGAGCTGGATCATCGGCAAGAGCGTGCTCTTCCTCGGCGGCAGCATCTGGCTCGGCCGATGGGTTGCGCCGCATTCCAGCCGCTGGCTGGCCAAGCTCGATGCCGGCCCGTCGATGCTCTTCGCCCAGGTACTGGCCACCGGCCTGTTCCTCGCCTGGCTGGCGCACGTCATGGGTCTCGCGCCCATCATCGGCGCCTTTGCCGCCGGTCTGCTGTTCGAGCCGCTGTACCTGCGTGTCTTCCAGATGCCCCCCATCGTCCGCGAGATCGAGACCCTGCTGCGCGAGCCGGAAGGCCGCGGCCTGGTCGACCGGCTGGCGCCCATCCTCGGCAAGCATAGCGGCCACCAGCACGAGCACATGCTCGAACCGATCGGCTACTTCTTCGTGCCGGTCTTCTTCGTCCTCACCGGCATGCAGGTCGATCTGCAGACCTTGGCCGATCCGACGGTGGTCGCCATCGCGCTGGGCATCACGACGGCCGCGGTGGTCGGCAAGCTGGCGGCGGGAGTCTTCGCCGGCGATGCCGGCAAATGGGTGGTCGGCTGGGGCATGGTGCCGCGCGGCGAAGTCGGCCTCATCTTCGCCATGGTCGGCAAGCAACTTGGTGTCATCTCCGAAACCATGTTCTCGGTGATCGTCATCATGGTCATCCTGACCACGCTGATTACGCCGCCCGTGCTCACTCTCCTGCTCAAACGGAAGCCGGCACCCTGATGGGCGTGCTCTGGTTCCTGCTCGGGTTGGTCGCGCTGGTCGCGGGTGCTGAACTCCTGGTACGCGGCGCCTCCCGGCTGGCGCTGCTGTTCGGCATTTCGCCGCTGGTGGTCGGGCTCACCGTCGTCTCCTTCGGCACCAGCGCGCCGGAACTCGCCGTCTCCGTGCAGTCCGCCTGGGCGGGGCAGGTGGACATCGCCCTCGGCAACGTCGTCGGCAGCAACATCTTCAACGTGCTGGTCATCCTCGGCCTGTCGGCGCTGGTGGTGCCGCTGGTCGTGCATCAGCAACTGGTCCGCCAGGAGGTGCCGATCATGATCGGCGTCTCGCTGCTGCTCTGGGGGCTGGCTGCCGATGGCGGCATCGGCCGCGGCGAGGGCCTGTTGTTCTTCGGCCTGCTGATCGGCTACACGGTATTGCTGGTCTGGCAAAGCCGCCGCGAGGGTGCCGAGGTCAAGCTGGAGTACGCGGAAGCCTTCGGCGACGGCGGCCCCGGCTGGCGTAATCGCTGGACGATCCAGGTCGCGCTCGTCGTCGGCGGCCTGGTGCTGTTGGTGCTGGGCGCGCGCTGGCTGGTCGAGGCGGCCGTCGGTTTTGCCCGCTACCTCGGTGTCAGCGAACTCGTCATCGGCCTCACCATCGTCGCGGCCGGCACCTCGCTGCCCGAGGTCGCCACCTCCGTCATGGCGGCCCTGCGCGGCGAGCGCGACATCGCGGTCGGCAATGTCGTTGGCAGCAATATCTTCAACATCCTGTGCGTGCTCGGCGTTTCCGCCATCGTCGCGCCAGGCGAACTGGCGATCAGCCCGCAAGTGTTCGGCTTCGACCTGCCGATCATGGTCGCCGTCGCGGTGATCGCACTGCCCATTTTCTTTACGCGCTACCTCATCACGCGCGGCGACGGTGTCCTGCTGCTCGGCCTCTACGCCGCCTATACCGCCTACCTGGTCCTGAACGCCGTTGGCCATCCGGCGTTGGTCGCTTACGCCGAGATCATGGGCGGCATCGTCCTGCCGGTCGTCGTCATCGTGCTGCTGGTCCTCGCCTGGCGCCACTGGCGCACCGCCGCTGGCCGCTAGCAAAAAGTCAGCCGTGGCGACACGCCACCAAGCAGGATGTAAGGCCGGGGCGCTACACTGCGCCGATGGAATTCTCCCCCGAACACAAGCGACGCCGGCTGCTGATGCTGCTGGTGGTCGTGGCGGCCTACGTGCTGTCGTTCTTCCAGCGCTTCGCGCCGGCCGGCATCGCGCAGGATCTCGCCGCCGCTTTCCAGACGTCCGCCGCCTCGCTCGGCGTGCTGGCGGCAACCTACTTCTACGTCTACACGGTGATGCAGGTACCGACGGGCATTCTCGTCGATACGCTGGGGCCGCGCCGCATCCTGTTCCTCGGTGGGCTGGTGGCGGGCGGCGGCAGCCTGCTGTTCGGCATGGCCGAAAGTCTCAATGGCGCGCTGGTCGGCCGCACGTTGGTCGGGCTGGGCGTCTCGGTGGTGTTCATCGCCATGCTCAAGATCATCGCGGTGTGGTTCGAGGAGCGGCGCTTCGCGACGGTGGTCGGCATGTCGATGCTGGTGGGCAATCTCGGCTCCGTGCTGGCCGGCGCGCCGTTGTCGTGGCTGGCGCAGGCGACGGGCTGGCGCGGCGTGTTCGTCGGCGTCGGCGCGGCGTCGCTGCTGCTGGGCGCGTTGTGCTGGCTGCTGGTGCGAGACCGCCCGGATGCGCCCCGGGGAACCCATCCTCACACGGTCGATCGCACCGTGGTGCTGGGCGGATTGCTGAGCGTGCTGAAGAACCACGCCACCTGGCCGGCGGCGGCGGTGAACTTCGGCATTGCGGGCAGTTTCTTCGCGTTTGCCGGCCTGTGGGCGACGCCTTACCTCGTCCAGGTGCACGGCATGACGCGGGCCGTCGCTTCGTCGCACCTGTCGCTCTATTTCGCCGGCTTCGCGCTCGGCTGCCTGTTCATTGGCGGCCTGTCCGACCGTCTCGGCCGGCGCAAGCTCGTGGTGCTGGTCTCCGCCCATGTCTACGGACTGATCTGGTTGGTCTGGCTGACCGGCATGACGATGCCGGTGGCGGTGAGCTACGGCCTGTTTGCTCTGATGGGCGTGGCGACGGCCAGCTTCACGCTCACCTGGGCCTGTGCCAAGGAAGTGAATCCGCCGCAGCTTTCGGGCATGTCGACCTCGGTGACCAACATGGGCGGCTTCCTCGGCGGCGCGCTGCTGCAACCGCTGGTCGGCTGGATCATGGACCTGTCGTGGAACGGCACGATGGCGGATGGGGTACGCGTCTATGCGCCCGGGGATTTCAAGCTCGGCTTGTTGTTGCTGGCGGCAGTGGCGTGGTTCGGCGCCATGTCGGCCTGGCGGATACGGGAAACGCATTGCCGCAACATTCACAAGGAGCTTGCTGCATGAAAGGCATCATTCTTTTCGGCCACGGTTCGCGCACCGCGGAATACATCAAGCCCTTCGAAAGAATCCGCGACGCCATCGCGGCCCGGCAGCCCGATGCCGTGGTGGAGCTGGGTTTCCTGGAACTCACGCGGCCAAGCCTCGACGAATCGATCGAGTGCCTGGTACGGCGGGGCGTGACGGTGATTTCGGTGGTGCCGATCTTCATCGGTCCCGGCCGCCACGTGCTCAAGGACTTGCCGCAACTGGCGGCCAATGCCATGGATCGCCATCCGGATCTGGAGATTTCGCTGGCCACGCCTGTCGGCGAGGCACAGGAAGTCATTGACGCAATGGCCCAATTCGCCTTGAATGCATAAATTGCCGCTATGAGCCCTTGAAAGATTCCTGTATATCAGCATATACTAATATGCCATGAAGACGACAACCTCCTCCCTGTTTGTGACGGCCCAGAGAACCATCCTCCGGGCCGTCGGCATTCTTGCCGCCGCATTCCTGTCGACGGCCTTTGCCCAATCTCCTGCGACCGTGACGCTACAGCCACGCGAGGTCGACCTCACCTATCCGGCCGAGGCCGTGGTGGAGGCGGTCAGGCAGGCGACCGTTGCCGCCCAGGTGCAGGGGCGCGTGGTCGATGTGCGCGCCGATGCCGGCCAGCGGGTGAACAAGGGCGATCTGCTGATGCGCATCGATGCCCGCGAATTTGCCGAGAACGCGGCCGCTGCCGAGGCGCAATCGATCCAGGCCAAGGCCAACTACGAGCGCATGAAGAACCTCTACGCGCAGAAGTTCGTCAGCAGCGCTGCACTCGACAAGGCGGAAGCCGACTTCAAGTCGGCGCAGGCAGCGGCCGGCGCCAGTGGCGCCAACTATTCCCACGCCACCATCACGGCGCCGATGTCCGGCATCGTTGCCCAGCGGCAGACCGAGCTTGGTGAAATGGCGACGCCGGGCAAGGCGCTCGTCACCATCTACGACCCCAGGGGTCTGCGGGTGCTGGCGAGCATTCCCCAGTACAAGCTCGCCGAGATCAGGAAGGGCCTGAAGGCCAGGCTGGAATTCCCGGAATCGGGCCAGTGGATTGATGCCGTGCGCATCGAAATCCTGCCGACGGCGGACGCGCGCAGCCACACGGTGACCGCGCGACTGTATCTGCCGGACAACGTTCAGGGCGTCATTCCCGGCATGGCGGCGCGGGCCCATTTCGTCATCGGCACCGCCAGTAAGCTGACCGTGCCGCCGGCCGCGGTGTTGCGGCGGGGCGAGGTCACGGCGGTCTATGTTGTCGATGCCCAGAACCAGCCGCGCCTGCGCCAGATACGCCTGGGCGAAACGGTTGGCGACGGCCAAGTCGAAATACTGGCCGGCTTGAGCGGCGGCGAGCGCGTGAGCCTCGATCCGGTCAAGGCCGGCATTCAGCTCAAGCAGTCGGCAGTCGCGAAGTAGGGAAGGGCCGACCATGGGCATTTCCGGGCGCATCGCCGAGTACTTCCTGCGCAATTCGCTGACACCGCTGATCGCGCTGATTGCGCTGTTGCTGGGCGTGTTCGCCACGATGATCACACCACGCGAGGAAGAGCCGCAGATCAATGTGACCATGGCCAACGTGTTCGTGCCCTTCCCGGGCGCGTCGGCCAAGGATGTCGAATCCCTGGTCGCCCGGCCGGCCGAGCAGGTGCTGTCGCGCATCGCCGGCATCGAGCACGTCTATTCGGTGTCGCGGCCCGGCATGGCGGTAATCACCGTCCAGTACGAGGTCGGCGAGGATCCGATCCAGGCGCTGGTACGGCTCTACGACACGATCAATTCGCACAAGGACTGGATTTCGCCCAACCTCGGCGTCGGCGATCCGATCGTCAAGCCGAAGGGCATCGACGACGTGCCCATCGTCACGCTGACCTTCTGGAGCGCCGACCCGGGCAAGTCGGCCTTCGAACTACAGCAGGTGGCGCGCGCCGCCGAAATCGATCTGAAGCGCATCGCCGGTACCCGCGACGTCGTCACCGTCGGGGGCCCCGGCCACGTGATCCGGGTGGCCATGAATGCCGACCGGATGAACGCCTACGGCATCACGGCGCAGGACCTGCGTGCCGCCCTGCAAGTGTCCAACGCCTCGCAGCCGGCGGGCAGCATGGTTTCGGGCAACCAGGAGCTGCTGGTGCAGACAGGTACCTACATCGAGACCGCCGCGGACGTGAAGCAGCTGGTCGTGGGCGTCTATGCCCAGAAGCCGGTGTTCATGGCCGATGTCGCCGAGATCGTCGATGGTCCCGACCAGCCGAGCCGGTATGTCTGGCATGGCGGCCCCGAGGGCGAATATCCGGCGGTTACGCTTTCCGTCTCCAAGAAACCTGGCGTCAATGCCGCCGACGTTGCCGAATCGGTGATCAAGCGCGCGGAAGCCCTCAAGGGCACCGTGATTCCCGAAGGCGTCGAATTCACGGTGACGCGCAACTACGGAGAAACCGCCACCGAGAAGGCGCAGAAGCTGATCGGCAAACTGGTCTTCGCCACCGCGTTCGTGGTGTTGCTGGTCCTGTTCGCGCTCGGCAAGCGGGAAGCGGTGATCGTCGGCGCGGCGGTGACGCTGACCTTGGCGGCAACCCTGTTCGCTTCCTGGGCCTGGGGCTTCACCCTCAACCGGGTGTCGCTGTTCGCGCTGATCTTCTCCATCGGCATCCTGGTGGACGATGCCATCGTCGTGGTCGAGAACATCCACCGCTGGCATACGCTGGAACCCGAACAACCTCTCTGGCAAATCATTCCCAAGGCGGTGGACGAGGTCGGCGGCCCGACCATCCTGGCGACATTCACCGTCATTGCGGCGCTGCTGCCGATGGCCTTCGTTACCGGCCTGATGGGGCCGTACATGAGCCCGATCCCGATCAACGCCTCGATGGGCATGTTCATCTCGCTGGCCATCGCCTTCGTCGTCACGCCCTGGCTGGCGCTGAAGCTGATGAAACCCATGCAGCACGGGCATGGCGAAGACGCGGCGCAAGGGAAGCTGGACCGACTGTTCCGCAGCGTCCTGCCGCGCTTTCTCGATGAGCGTGCCGGCAAGGCGGCGCGGCGCAAGCTCTGGATCGGCGTCGTCATTGCCATCCTCGCTTCGGTATCGCTGGGCGTGTTCAAGCTGGTGGTGCTGAAGATGCTGCCCTTCGACAACAAGAGCGAATTCCAGGTCATTCTCGACATGCCCGTCGGTACGCCCGTCGAGGAGACGGCCAGCGTGCTGCACGAAATATCGGCCGAACTCGCCAAGGTGCCGGAGGTCAAGGACTATCAGGCCTACGCCGGAGCTGCGAGTCCGATCAACTTCAACGGCCTGGTGCGTCAGTACTACCTGCGCGCCAATCCGGAAATGGGCGACATCCAGGTCAACCTGGTCGGCAAGCATGAACGCGATCGCAAGAGCCACGAAGTCGCAGCCGGCGTGCGGGATCGCATCATGGCAATCGCCAGGGCGGCAGGCGGCAACGCCAAGGTGGTGGAGGTGCCGCCGGGACCGCCGGTGCTCTCGCCGATCGTCGCCGAGGTCTATGGGCCGGACTACCCGGGCCAGATCGAGGTTGCCAAGCAGGTGCGCACTGCCTTCGAGGGCACCGCAGACATCCTTGGCGTCGATGATTCGGTGGATGCCGACGCACCCAAGGTGGTGCTGCGCGTGAATCAGGCCAAGGCGGCGCTGCTGGGCGTGGCGCAGAACGACATCGTCGCGACGGTCCGCATGGGCCTGACCGGCGAAGACGTGACGCCGATGCACGATGGCGACGCCAAGTACGAAATTCCCGTTCGCATCACGCTGCCGGCCGAGCGCCAGTCGAGCCTCGACCAGTTGTTGAAGCTGAAGGTGCGGGGCAGGGAGGGCAATCTGGTACCGATTTCCGAAGTGGTCGAAGCGAAGAAGACCTTGCGCGAAAAGGTCATCTACCACAAGGACCTGCTGCCCGTGGTCTATGTCGTCGGCGACATGGGCGGCAAGCTCGATTCGCCGCTATATGGCATGTTCGACATCCGTTCGAAACTGCCCGAGGTGGCCGGCGGGCTGGGCGAGTACTTCATCAAGCAACCCAAGGATCCCTACGCCGGCTATTCGATCAAGTGGGACGGCGAGTGGCAGGTGACCTACGAGACTTTCCGCGACATGGGCGCCGCCTACGCCGTCGGCCTGATCCTGATCTACCTGCTGGTCGTCGCCCAGTTCAAGAGCTATCTGGTGCCGCTGATCATCATGGCGCCGATTCCGCTCACCATCATCGGCGTCATGCCCGGCCACGCCCTGCTCGGCCAGCAGTTCACCGCCACGTCCATGATCGGGATGATCGCCCTGGCCGGCATCATCGTGCGCAACTCGATCCTGCTGGTGGACTTCATCAACGAGCAGGTCGCCGACGGCATGGACTTCGCCGAGGCGGTAATCCAGTCGGCGGCGATCCGCGCCAAGCCGATCGCCCTGACGGGGCTCGCGGCCATGCTCGGCGCGCTGTTCATTCTCGACGACCCGATTTTCTCCGGGCTCGCCATCAGCCTGATCTTCGGCATCCTGGTGTCGACGGTGCTGACGCTGGTGGTGATCCCGGTTCTCTACTATGCGGCGATGAAAGGCCGCTTCCAAGGAGCAGTGAAATGACCGTCAACCGTATCGTCCGCATCGTCGCCGGCGCCTTCATCATGATTTCCCTCGCACTGGCCCACTTCAACGGCCAGGCCGACCTGTCGCACTTGAGCTGGCTGTGGTTCACCGCCTTCGTCGGCGCCAACCTGTTCCAGAGCGGCTTCACCAAGTTTTGCCCGATGGACAGCATCCTGAAGAAACTGGGTGTGCCGGAAGCCGAGCGCGGCTGCTGCTGAGCCTATAATCGGCGCCAGTCTCGATTAGCAAGGGAGTGCCCATGACTGTCGCCGACCAGGCGCGATTCGACCGCGCCATTGCCCTGTTCGATGCCGCCAATGCCGAAGATCCCGGCAAGGAGAACGGGGTCGATGGCAAGGATGTTCCGCGCGAGTTGCTGTACTCGCAGCGAATGACCGACATGATCGACCGTTTCGCGCCGAACGCTTCCGAAATCGCCCGCCTGGCCGTGCGCGCCCAGCACATCCAGCGCTGGAAGACGCCGCGCGACAGCTATCCGATGGATCGCACCGGTTACCTGCAATGGCGCACCGGGCTCTACAAGTTCCACGCCGAAACCGCCGGCCGGCTGATGAAGGAGGCCGGCTACGACGACGAGACGATCGAGCAGGTCAAGACCGCCGTCGGCAAGAAGGGGCTCAAGGTCAATCCCGACACCCAGATGCTGGAAGACATTGCCGATCTCGTCTTCATCGAGCACTACATGCTGAAGTTTGCCGGCCAGAAGCCCGACTACAGCGAAGAGAAGTGGCTGGAGATCATCCGCAAGACATGGAAGAAGATGTCGCCCGCGGCGCAGGAATTCGCGCTCGCCGGCAGGATCAAGCTGCCCGAGCCACTGGTGCCGCTGATCGTCAAAGCGGTTTCCAACTAGGCCACGCGCCGTGAACGTCGGCTTCATCGGTCTTGGCCTCATGGGCCGGCCCATGGCGCTGCATCTGGCCGAAGCCGGCCATGCGCTGCATGTTTGGGCGCGGCGGCCGTCCTCGCTGGCGCCGTTTCGGGACACGACGGCCCGGGCCCATGTCAGTGCCGCCGAGGTCGCACGGCACGCCGACGTCGTCTTCACCATGGTCGGCGATGCACCCGACGTCGAAGAAGTCATTTTCGGTGCCGACGGGCTCGTGAGCGGCCTGGCGGGTGGCGTGTCACCACGGCTGACTCTTGTCGACATGTCCACCATCGCGCCGGCCGCGGCGCAGGAAATCGGCGCGAAGCTGGGGGCTCGTGGCATCCGCTTCCTCGACGCGCCGGTGTCCGGGGGCGAGGTCGGCGCCATCAACGCCACGCTGACCATCATGGTCGGCGGCGAGCCGGCGGATTTCGAACTGGTGCAGCCATTGCTGGCGGTGCTGGGCAAGTCCGTGACCTTGATCGGCCCGATCGGTGCGGGCCAGGTGGCGAAGGCCGCCAACCAGATCCTGACGGCCGTCACGACGGCGGCGGTGGCCGAGGCGCTGAACTTCGCCAGGAAGAGCGGCGTCGATCCTGGCCGCGTCCGCGAAGCCCTGATGGGCGGCTTCGCGTACTCGAAGATCCTGGAAAACCATGGCCAGCGCATGCTCGATCGCAACTTCAAGCCAGGCTTCAAGGCCTGGATGCACCAGAAGGACTTGCGCATCGTCCTGGCCGAAGCGCATCGACTCGGCCTGATGCTGCCCAATACCGCTGCGACCGCGCAGCTCTTCAACGCGGTCGTCGGCAGCGGCATGGGCGAGGACGATTCCATTTCCGTGCTGCGATTGCTCGAAAAGGTTGGCGGCGAATGAATCCGGGCATAGAGGGGAACTCGACACTGCTTGAGCTACGGGCGATCCTGGAGAACGCCACGGTCGGCATCCTGTTCTCGAAGAACCGCATCCTGGTCCAGGCCAATCCGCGTTGCGCCCAGATGTTCGGCTATTCGGTCGATGAGATCGTGGGCCTGGCGGGCCGTGCGCTGTATCCCTCGGACGAGATCTATGAAGCGATCGGCCGCGATGCCGGGCCGGCACTGGCCGCGGGCAAGCCGTTCCGGACCGAGCTCGACATGTCGCGCAAGGACGGCAGTACCTTCCGCTGCCGTATGTCCGCCAAGGCGGTGAATCCGCGGCACCCGCAGGCCGGCACGATCTGGATCATGGAGGATGTCACCGCCGACTACGAGACCGAGCAGCGGATACGCCACGCGCTGGCCGAACAGCAGATGATTTTCGACAACGCCGCGGTCGGCATCATGTACGTGCAGGATCGCGTGGTGGTGCGCTGCAACCGCAAGCTGGAGGAGATCTTCGGCTACGGACAGGACGAGATGCTGGGCCTGACCACCCGGCAGTTGCATCCGAGCCAGGAATCGTTCGACGATCTCGGCCGGCGCGCGCGCGAGCCGATCCGGCGCGGCAATGTGTTCTCGACCGAGTGCGGGGCGCTGCGCAAGGACGGCAGCCAGTTCTGGGTGCGGATCACGGGCCACCAGGCACCGCACGCCGGCGAGAGCTTCGACGTCGTCTGGATCTTCGAGGACGTTACCGAGCGCCGCGAGGCGGAGGAGGCGCTGCATCGCGCCAAGGACGAACTGGAACTGCGTGTCCTCGAACGCACCAACGAACTGACGGTCGCCAATCAGCAGCTACAGAAGGAAATATTCGAGCGCGTCCAGGCGGAGCAGCGCATCTGGCATGTGGCGCACCATGAGGCCCTGACCGGTCTGCCCAACCGCACCCTGCTGCATGATCGCCTCGAGCAGGCCCTGGTGCAGGCGCTGCGCGACAACCACCGGGTCGGTGTCATGTTCCTCGACCTGGACCGCTTCAAGGGCATCAACGACACGCTCGGCCATGCCGTCGGCGACGAGTTGCTGAAGCAGGTCGCCCAGCGCATCGGCGGCGCCGTACGCGCAGTCGATACCGTGTCGCGCCTCGGTGGCGACGAGTTCATCGTCATCCTGCGCGAACTGGCCGGCGCGGACGCCGCCGCCGTGGTGGCGGAGAAGATCATCCAGTCGCTGGCGCTGCCGGTTCGCGTCCACAGCCATGACCTGCGCGTCACGCCCTCGATCGGCATCAGCATGTATCCCGACGATGGCCTCGAAGCGCTGCAACTGATGAAAAACGCCGACACGGCGATGTACCACGCCAAGGCGAGCGGCCGGAACAACTTCCAGTTCTTCGCGCCGCGCATGAACGACGAGGCGATGCGCTTCTTCCGGCTCGAACACCAACTGAGCCATGCGCTCGATGCCGGCGAGCTCGTGCTGCATTACCAACCGCAGGTG
>JAEHDA010000024.1 GCA_016880655.1 Rhodocyclaceae bacterium | reverse complement strand
TGGCCGGCGAGGTGGTCCGTCGCGCGCTGCAATTGCTGCCCTGATGGCGCGGCTCGCCTACACGGTCCTGCTCGTCGCCCTGCTGCCGTGGGCATTGCTGCATCTGGTCTGGCGCGCGCGCCGGCAGCCCGAATACCTGAAGCACTGGGGCGAGCGCTTCGGCTTCTATGCCGCCCCGCCCAGGCAACCGGTGATCTGGATCCACGCCGTCTCGGTCGGCGAGACGCGTGCCGCGCAGCCGCTCGTCGCCGCCTTGCACAGGCGCTTTCCGGACCATCGCATCCTGTTCAGCCACATGACGCCGACCGGCCGCGAGACGTCCGTCGCGCTGTTCGGCGATGGCGTCGAACGCGTCTACCTGCCCTACGACACACCTTGGGCAGTCGCCCGCTTCCTTGCCCATTTTCGCCCGACGCTGGGCCTGATCATGGAGACGGAGTTGTGGCCGAACCTCGTCGCCGCCTGCCGATCCCGCGACGTACCGCTGCTGCTCGTCAACGCGCGACTGTCGGCGCGTTCGGCGCGCCGCTACGCGCGCTGGTCCGCGCTAAGCCGACAGACCCTCTGTGGTCTCACGGCGATCGCGGCCCAGGGCGAAGACGATGCGCGCCGCCTGCGCGAAGTCGGCGCCCCCGACGTGGCGGTGCTGGGCAACATCAAGTTCGACATCGAACCGCCCGCCGCCCAGCTTGGGCTCGGCCGCGAACTGCGCGCGGCGATCGGCAATCGGCCGCTGTTCCTGTGCGCCAGCACGCGCGAGGGCGAGGAGGCGCTGATCCTCGACGCCTGGCCAAGGGATTCCGAAGTGCTGCTGGCGATCGTGCCGCGCCATCCGCAACGCTTCGACGAAGTGGCGACCCTGATCGCGGCGAAGGGATTTTCGGCGCGGCGCCGCTCGGCCCAAGAGCCGGTGCTCGCGACGACGCAGGTCTGGCTGGGCGACAGCATGGGCGAACTGTTCGCCTGGTACGCGGCCGCGGATGCGGCCTTCGTCGGCGGCAGCCTGCTCGACTACGGCAGCCAGAACCTGATCGAGGCCTGCGCGGTCGGCACGCCCGTGCTGATCGGGCCGTCGACCTTCAATTTCGCCGATGCGGCCAGGGAGGCGATCGCCGCCGGCGCGGCCAGGCAAGTGGACGATGCCGGGGCGCTGGTGCGCGAAGCGCTGGCGCTGGTCGGCAACGCGACCCGGCGTACCGCCATGGCTGACTTTGGGCGCGCCTTCGCGGCCCGCCATCGCGGCGCCACGGCGCGCACGATGGCCTTGATCGAACAGGTCAGTCCAGCAAGGCGTTGATCGCGACCAGGTCGTCTTCGGTCAGATTGCCGGCCGCCTGCTTCAGCTTCAGCTGCGCGATCAGGGTATCGAAACGCGCCTTGGCCAGCTTCTGGCGGGTATCGAAGAGCTGGCTCTGTGCGTTCAGCACGTCGATGTTGATGCGCACGCCGACATCGTAGCCGACCTTGTTCGATTCCAGCGCCGACTGCGACGAGGCCACCGCCGCCTCATAGGCCTTGACCTGCGACAGGCCGGAAGAGACGCCGAGATAGGCCTGGCGGGCGCCGAGCGCCGCCTGGCGGCGCGCATTGTGGAAGTCCGCCAGCGCCTTCTCCCGCAACGCGACGGCCTCGCGATCCTTCGAGGCAACGTAGCCACCGGCGAAGATCGGGACGGCCAGTTGCACGCCAACGGTGGTGGCTTTGCTGTCGACGCCGGAACCGGTCGAGGAGCTGTAGCCGGTGCCGCTCTTGCCGTAGGTGGCGACAAGATCGAGCGTCGGATAGTGGCCGGCGCGCTGCTTGCCGATTTCCTGGTCGGCGATTTCCAGCGCGGCCTGCGCTTGCGCGACCGACAGGTTGCCCGTCTCGGCAGTTGCCGCCCAGGTCGCCATGTCGTCCGGCTGCGGCCGGGTGATCTGGGCGCCGGACCGCAACGCCTTCAGCATTTCCGGATCCTTGCCGATCAGCGTCTGCAGGGCCTGCCGTTTGACGATCAGGTCGCTCTGCGCGGCAATTTCGGTCGCCACGGCGAGGTCGAAGCGCGCCTGCGCCTCGTGGGTGTCGGTGATGGTTGCCGTGCCGACCTCGAAGTTGCGCTTGGCGGATTCGAGCTGTTGCGTAATGGCGGTCTTCTGCGCCGCGGCGGTCGCGGCGGTCTCCTGTGCCAGCAGCACGTCGAAGTAGGCTTGCGAGACGCGCACCATCAGGTCTTGTCGGGCGGCGGCGAACTGGGCCTCCGCCACCGCGGCCGCCAGTTCGCCCTGCTTGTAGGCGGCCCAGTTCTGCCAGCGGAACAGCGGCTGCGTCAGCGTCGCTGTCCAGCCGTGGCTGTTGTACTCGGCTTCCCGAGTGACGGGCGGGGTGGTGCGCGACGTCGCTTCGGTGTCGTTCCAGGTGGTGTTGGCGCCTACGCCGATGGTCGGCATCAGGCCGGAGCGGCCCTGCGGCAGCTTCTCGCGGCCGGCATCCAGGCTGGCGCGCGCCGCGGCGAACTGGGCATCGTAACCGGCCGCTTCGCGGTACACAGAGAGCAGGTCGGCCGCATTCGCCGCCGAGGTGGCCAGGCCGAAGCCGCACAGCAACAGGGAGGTTATCTTCTTCATTACCGGCTCCGATGAATGTTCAATAAGTGGGCGTGGCCGGGTCGACGTCGCGCGACCAGGCTGCCATGCCGCCGTAGAGGTTGTACAGCTTGTTGAAGCCCTGATGTTCCAGGAACATGCAGACCTGATAGCTGCGCGCGCCGTGGTGGCAGATCACCACCGTTTCGGCATCGCGCTTCAACTCGATGAAGCGCGCCGGAATGGCCCGCATCGGCATCGGCCTGGAGCCATCGATGCGGCAGACATCGAATTCCCACGGCTCGCGCACGTCGATCAGCACCGGTTTTTCGCGGGCCGGGTCGTCGAGCCACTGCTTCAGTTGGGCGGCAGTTAGTTGTTGCATGGGCGATTTTCACGAAGGGCAAAAATATTAGCATACCCTAATATATGACCGGATCAATTTGGCTCGATTCTACGCTCCCGCCCGGTCGGGATCGGCTCCTCCACCCGGTACCAGGCGGCATAGAGGGCCGGCAGGAACAGCAGCGTGAGCACGGTGGCGATCATGAGACCGCCCATGATCGCCACCGCCATCGGCCCCCAGAAGATCTGGCGCGACAGCGGAATCATCGCCAGCACCGCGGCTGCCGCCGTGAGCATGATCGGCCGGAAGCGACGCACCGCCGAACCGATGATCGCTTCCCAGGTGCTCTTGCCGGCCTGCTCGTCCTGCTCGATCTGGTCGACCAGGATCACCGAGTTGCGCAGGATCATGCCCATCAGCGCAATCACGCCGAGGTTGGCAACGAAGCCGAAGGGCTTGGCGAAAATCAGCAAGGCCATGGCGACGCCGATCAGGCCGAGCGGCGCGGTGAGCAGCACCATCACCGTCCGGCGGATGCTCTGCAACTGCATCATCAGCAAGGTGATCACGCCGACGATCATGATCGGGAACACGTTCTTGAGCGCTGCTTCGTTCTTGGCCGATTCCTCGACGGTGCCGCCAAGTTCGACGCGATAGCCGGGCGGCAGGCGGCTGCGGATCTCGTTCAGTTTCGGATCGATCTGTAACGAGGCGGTCGGGCCGGTGACGTGGTTGTTGGCGAGGTCGGCGCGCACCTGGATGGTGGGCACGCGATTGCGCCGCCAGATCACGCCTTCTTCGAGCGCCGGCTCCAGTTTCGCTACCTGGGCCAGGGGCACCCACTTCCCTCCCGCGGGCACGGGCAGGTCCGCGAGCCGGTCGAGCCGGCCGCGATCGGCGCCGCCCGCGCGCCACATCACGTCGATCAACTGGTCGCCCTCGCGGAATTGCGTCAGCGTCACGCCGACCTCGTGTGCCTGCAAGGCCTGGGCTATGTCCTGGCTGGTGACGCCCAGGGCACGGGCGCGGTCCTGGTCGATCGCCACCCGCACCGTCTTCGCCAGTTCGTTCCAGTCCAGATGCACGTCGCGCACGTTCGGATTTTCGCGCATCACCGCGGCCACCTGCCCGGCTATGCCGCGCAGCGTCGTCAGGTCGTCGCCCATGACACGGAATACGACCGGGAATCCGATCGGCGGTCCGTTCTCCAGGCGCTGCACGCGTGCGCGCAGATGGCTCCAGGCGCCGTCGGCAGCGTCGAAGGCCGTCATCAGGCGGGTGCGAATCGCCTCGCGTTCATCGAAGCCCCTGGTGACGATCACCAGCTGGCCGAAGTTGTCGTTGAACAACTGCTGGTCGAGCGGCAGGAAGAAGCGCGGCGCGCCGTTACCGATGTAGGACGAGTAGGACGCTATCCTGTCGTCGTCCTTGAGCAGCGCCTCGACGCGTTTGACCTCGCGCTCGGTCGCCTTCAGCGAAGCCCCCTGCGGCAGCCAGAGATCGACCATCAGCTCGGGCCGGTTCGAAGGCGGGAAGAACTGCTTCTGCACGCCGGTATTGAAGGCGACGATGCCGAGCACGAAGGCCAGCACTGTGACGGCGATGGTTTTCCAGCGATGCCGGACGCACCATTCCACCGTGGCGCGCACGCGCCTGTAGAAGGGCGTGTCGTAAACATCGCCGTGATGCTCCTCGCCGTACTTCCGGAGCTTCTCGACGTCGAGCATCTTGTAGCCGAGGTAGGGCGTGAACACCACCGCGACCAGCCACGACGTCAGCAGCGCGATGGTGGTGACCGAGAAGATCGCGCCCGCGTACTCGCCCGCGCCGGAGCGCGCGAAGCCGACCGGCGTGAATCCCGCTGCGGTAATCAACGTGCCGGTCAGCATCGGGAAGGCGGTCGACGTGTAGGCGAAGGTCGCCGCCTTGAACTTGTCGAAACCCTGTTCGATCTTCACCACCATCATCTCGGCGGCGATGATCGCATCGTCGACCAGAAGGCCGAGCGCAATGATCAGCGCGCCGAGCGAAATGCGGTGCAGGTCGATGCCGAACACGCGCATGAGCAGGAAGGTCATCGCCAGCACCAGCGGAATCGACAGCGCCACCACCATGCCGGTGCGCAAGCCGAGACTGAGGAAGCTGACCGCCAGGACGATGATCAGCGCTTCCGACAGCGATTGCAGGAACAGCTTGAGCGAGACCTGGACGATGGTCGGCTGGTCGGCGACCTTGCGCACTTCCATGCCCAGCGGCAATTCGGCGGCGAGGCGCTTCACCTCGGTCGCCAGGTTGTCGCCCAGCCTGATGACGTTGCCGCCGCGGCTCATGGCGATGGCGACGCCGACTGCGTCCTGTCCGCCGACCCGCATGCGCGGACTCGGCGGATCGGCCAGGCCACGCTTGACCTCGGCAATGTCGGCCAGCCGGAAGTGCCGGCCACCGACGGCGAGATCGGCATTGCGGATGCGCTCGACGGTATCGAACGGTCCGCTGACGCGCAGCCGCACGCGGTCGGTAGCGGTTTCGACGAAGCCGGCCGGCGCGACCGCATTCTGCTTCGCCAGCGCTTCGGCAACCATGGCCGGCGTCAGGCCCAGTGCCGCCAGGCGCCCGGGTGCAACTTCTACATAGACTTTCTCGTCCTGCACGCCGAGCAGGTCGACCTTCTTCACATCCGCCACGGCCCGCAGGTCGCGCGCCATGTGATCCGCTGCCCGGCGCAACGCGCTCATGTCGTAGCCATCGCCGGTCAGCGCGTAGATGTTCACGTAGACATCGCCGAACTCGTCGTTCGGGAATGGGCCTTGCACGCCTGCGGGCAGCGCCGCCTTGATGTCGTCGAGCTTGCGGCGCACTTGCCGCCACGATTCCGGAACATCGGCCTTGGGCGTGTAGTCCTTGAGGATGATGAACACCAGTGATTCGCCGGTGCGCGACGCCGACTTCAGGATGTCGACGTTGGCGGTTTCCTGGAGCTTCTTCTCGATGCGTTCCGTCACTTCCTGCTCGACCTCGCGCGCGGTGGCGCCGGGCCACAGGGTGCGCACGACCATGATCTTCAGGGTGAAGTCCGGATCCTCGGCGCGGCCCAGATTGAAGAAAGACAGCACGCCGCCCACGGTCAGGACGATGATGAGATAGAGCACCATCGACGGATGCTCCAGCGCCCAGGCGGAGAGGTTGAGGCGCTTCACGGTGCGGCGATCCGGACTTTTTCGCCGGCCGTCAGCTTGAAGGCTCCGGCCGCCACGATGGTTTCGCCCTCACGCAGGCCGCCGCGGACGACTGCGCCGTCGTCGCCATAGCCCGCGATGTCGACGGCGCGCAACTCGACCGCATCGTCGTTGCCGATCACCCAGACCGCCGGCTTGCCACTCTGCTGGAAGATTGCCGCCAGCGGCACCCGCATCGATGCCTCGCCGGACCGGGAAAAGCTGACTGTCGCGGACATGCCGAGGGGCAGCGCGGCGTCGGCGCCGACGAGGCTGATGCGCGCGGCGAAGGTGCGGGTCGCCGGGTCGGCGGTCGGCGCGATTTCGCGCACCCGGCCCTGGTAACTCCGGCCGTCGGCCCACAGGCTCACAGTTGCCGCATTGCCCGCCTTCAATCCGACCAGGGCCGACTCGGGAAGGGCGATCGCCACTTCGCGCTCGCCGTCGCGGGCGATGCGCACAACGCCCTGGCCGGCCGCGACCACCTGGCCCGGCTCGGCCAGCACGGCCGCCACCACGCCCGCCGCGTCCGCGACAAGGGTCGTGTAGGCGGCCTGGTTGCGGCTCAGTTGCGCTTGCGCCTCGGCTGCGCGTGCCGCGCTGGCGCGCGCATCCAGCGCCGCCTGGCTGACGAAGTTCTTCTCGCGCAGGTCCTGCGCACGCTTGAGGTCCGCCGCCGCCAGGTCCGCGTTGGCTTCGGCCTGGGCCGCGGAGAGGCGCGCATCGGCAGGGTCGAGCCGCGCCAGCGGCTGACCGGGTTTGACGCGCGCACCGGCATCGACGAGCCTCTCGGTCATCTTGCCGCCGACGCGAAAGCCGACCACCGACTCGTAACGCGCCCGCACTTCGCCGCTGTAGCGACTTTCACTCGGCGTATCGCCACGGCTGACTTTCTGCGCCTTGACCAGTTTCGGGCCGCCCGGAATCGTGTCGGCGGTCGGCGATTTCTCGCCGCAGGCGCCCAGCGCGAGCGCCCCGAGGAAGATGACGAGTCGTTTCATCGCTTCGGCTCCTTGGCGGAAGTCAGGCCATCGACGAGCATGTCGAGGGCGAGGTTAAAAAAGGTGTCGGGATCGGGCAGGTCCTCCATGCAACTGGCGAAGGAGCGTCGCCAGAGGATGTAGGAAAACATCGGCGCAAAGACGATGCGCGCCGCCTGGTCCGGTACGACGGGGCGAAAGTGGCCGCGCTCGATGCCGAGCGCGA
>JAEHDA010000176.1 GCA_016880655.1 Rhodocyclaceae bacterium | reverse complement strand
GTGGTCGTGCTGGCCTTCACGCGCCTGCACGCGGGCGGCAAGTTCAACAAGCGCGAAGGCAACTCGGCTTACGCATTTTCCGGCGGTCTGCACGGCGTCGGCGTGGCGGTGACCAATGCGCTGTCTACGCGCGTCGAAGTCGAGGTGCGCCGCGAAGGCAAGGTGCATGCGGTCGTCTTCTCCGAAGGCGGCGAAAAGGTCTCCCAACTGGAAGTGGTCGGCAGTTGCGGCAAGCAGTCCGGCACGCGCGTGCGCGTCTGGCCCGACCCGAAGTACTTCGATACCGGCAAAGTGCCGCAGGCAGAAATGGAACGCCTGCTGCGCTCCAAGGCCGTGCTGCTGCCCGGCGTGGCGGTGATGCTCGACGTCGAGCAGGCCGACGGCAGCATGCTGTCCAAGACCTGGCGCTATCCCGACGGGTTGGCCGGCTACCTGGCCGAACTCGCGGCGGGACAGGAAGCCGTCGCGCCGATCTACGCCGCCGAGCAGTACGCCAGCGGCGAGGACGAATCCTTCGCCGAAGGCGAAGGCGCGGCCTGGGCGCTGGGCTGGTTCGCCGAGGCGATGGGCTCGGAAAGTTACGTCAACCTGATCCCCACCGTTGCCGGCGGCACCCACGAATCGGGCCTGCGCAGCGGCGTCTTCGACGCAGTGAAGAGCTTCATCGAGCACCATGCGCTGCTGCCGCGCGGCGTCAAGCTCCAGCAGGAGGACGTCTGCGGCAAGATGGCCTTCGTGCTCTCGGCGCGCATCCTCGACCCGCAGTTCCAGGGCCAGGTGAAGGAAAAGCTCAACTCGCGCGAGGCAGTGAAGCTGGTCGCCGGCATGATCCGCGATCCGCTGGAAATCTGGCTCAGTCAGCACGTCGAAGCAGGCAAGGCCATCGCCGAACTGTCCATCAAGCAGGCGCTGGCGCGGCAGAAGAACGCGCAGAAGGTGGAAAAGCGCAAGCAGTCCGGCGTCGCCGTGCTGCCGGGCAAGCTCACCGATTGCGAGTCGACCGACATCGCCGACAACGAACTCTTCCTGGTCGAGGGCGACTCGGCCGGTGGTTCGGCGAAGATGGCGCGCGACAAGGAAACCCAGGCCATCCTGCCGCTGCGCGGCAAGGTGCAGAACTCCTGGGAGATCGAACCGAACCGCCTGTTCGCCAATGCCGAGATCCACGACATCGCCGTCGCGTTGGGTGTAGATGCGCACAGCGCCGACTCCGAGCCCGATCTCTCGAACCTGCGCTACGGCAAGGTCGTCATCATGTCGGACGCCGACGTCGACGGCGCGCACATCCAGACGCTGCTGCTCACCCTCTTCTACCGCCACTTTCCGGCGCTGATCCGCCACGGCCATGTGTATATCGCGCAGCCGCCGCTCTATCGCGTCGACGTGCCGGCGCAGGGCAAGAAGCGGCCCGCCAAGCGGCTCTACGCGCTCGATGAGGGCGAACTCGAAGCGATCAAGGACCGCTTGGCCAAGGAAGGTTTCTCGCCCGACAAGATCGAGGTCGGCCGCTTCAAGGGCCTGGGCGAGATGAACCCTGAGCAACTGCGCGAGACCGCCATGGCGCCAGCCACGCGCCGCGTGCTGCCCGTCGTCGAACGCGGCGACGAAGGCGCGCACGACGAAACACTGAAACTCTTCAACCTCCTGATGGGCAAGGGCGAGGCCGCCGGCCGCCGCGCCTGGATGGAAAGCAAGGGCCACCTTGCGGACGCTGATCTATGAACCACCAAGACCACGACACGCCCGACCTGTTCGAGCAGGCACCCGCCGAGGCGCCCAATTCGCCGCCGCCAGGTGGCGTACCGCCACGGCTGACTTTTGACGATCCCAATGCCCTGCCGCTCGACCGCTACGCCGAGCAGGCCTATCTCTCCTATGCGATGAGCGTGGTGCGTTCGCGCGCGCTGCCGCAGGTCGAGGACGGACTGAAGCCCGTGCAGCGCCGCATCCTGTTCGCGATGAACGAGATGCGCCTTCCGGCGACCGCCAAGCATGTGAAGTCGGCACGCGTGGTCGGCGACGTGATCGGCAAGTACCACCCGCACGGCGATTCCAGCGTCTACGACGCCATGGTGCGCGTGGCGCAGGATTTCTCGCTGCGCTATCCGCTGGTCGACGGCCAGGGCAACTTCGGTTCGCGCGACGGTGATGGCGCCGCGGCGATGCGGTACACCGAATGCCGGCTGACGCCGATCGCCGAACTGCTGCTCGCCGAACTCGACCGCGGCACGGTCGACTTCGTCGCCAACTACGACGGCACCATGCGCGAGCCGCAACTGATGCCGGCCCGCCTGCCCTTCGTGCTGCTCAACGGCGCCTCCGGCATCGCCGTCGGCATGGCCACCGAGATTCCGCCGCACAACCTGCGCGAAGTCGCGGAAGCGGTGAAGCTCTTGATCAAAAAGCCGGCAGCGGCGCTGGAGGAAGTGCTGCCGCTGCTGCCGGGCCCGGACTTTCCGGGCGGCGGCCAGCTCATTTCTTCGCCCGCAGACATCCGCGACGCCTACGCGACCGGGCGCGGCTCCTTGCGCATGCGCGCGCGCTGGCGCATCGAGGATCTCGCTCGCGGCCAATGGCGCGTCATCGTCGAGGAACTGCCACATGGCGTGTCGACCGCGAACGTGCTGTCGGAAATCGAGGCCGTCACCAACCCGCAGCCGCGCGCCGGCAAGAAGGACGTTTCGCAGGAGCAGAAGAACCTCAAGCAGGTGATGCTCGGCGTGCTCGATTCGGTACGCGACGAGTCGAACGACAAGGCGCCGGTGCGCATCGTGCTGGAACCGCGCACGGCGAAGATTTCGCAGCAGGAGTTCATGGCCGTGCTGCTCGCCCACACCAGCCTGGAAGCCAGCGTGTCGGTGAACATGACCATGATCGGCCGCGATGGGCGACCGAAGCAGAAGCCGCTGCTGACCGCGTTGCACGAGTGGATCGAATTCCGTCACGTCACGGTCGAACGGCGCTCCGCGCATCGGCTGAACGAAGTCGAACGCCGCCTGCACATCCTCGATGGCCGGCTGGCGGTGTTCCTTCAGATCGACAAGGTGATCCGCTGCATCCGCGAATCGGATGAACCCAAGGCTGACTTGATGGCGAAGTTCAAGCTGACGGAGATCCAGGCCGAGGACATCCTCGAAATCCGCCTGCGCCAGTTGGCGCGACTGGAAGGCATTAGGATCGAGAAGGAACGCGGCGAGTTGCGCGACGAGGAAGCGGGCCTGAGGAAGATCCTCGGCGATCGCAAGGAACTGACCAAGCTCGTGGTCAAGGAAATCACCGAAGACGCCAAGAAGTATGGCGACGACCGCCGCACGCTGATTGAGGCCGAAGCCGCGACCGCGACCGCCGAAGTGGCGATACCCGACGAACCGGTGACCGTGATCGTTTCCCAGAATGGCTGGGTGCGCGCGCGCCAGGGGCATGGGCTAGACCCGAACACGATTTCCTACAAGGCGGGCGATTTTCCCTTCCTCGTTGCGGAGTCGCGCACGATCTGGCCGCTGGTCATCATCGACACATTGGGCCGCGCCTACAGCGTGCGCGTCGCCGACCTGCCCGGCGGTCGCGGCGATGGTGTGCCGCTGACGACGCTGATCGAGTTCCAGGACGGCGCCAAGCTCGCGCAGGCGCTCACCGATGCGCCCGAGGCGCAATACGTGTTCGCCGGCACCGGCGGCTACGGCTTCATTGCCGGCATTGCCGACCTCGTCTCGCGGCAGCGCGCCGGCAAGGCATTCATGTCGTTGGACAAGGGCGAGAAGCCGATCAAGCCGGCGAAAGTCAGCCACGGTGGTACGCCGACATCGCTTGCCGCGATCTCGCAGAGCGGCCGCCTGCTGGTCTTCCCCCTCGAAGAACTGAAAGTCATGGCCAAAGGCCGCGGCCTGATCATTCAGGACATAGGGCCGAAGGATGAACTGGTCGCAGTGGCCGTCGGCGACGGCAGCGCGTTTACGGTGCGGGGCGCAGGCCGCGCGGGCAAGGCAACCGATTGGTCGGTGGCCCGCAAGGATCTCACCACGTATCGCGGCAGCCGGGCGCGCAAGGGTCAGGCCATTCCGGCTCGGCTGAAACCGTCGGGGCTGATCGGTCAATGAAGCGTGCGGTCGTCGGGCACCGCACGCAAGCCGACGTTGAGCATGATCACCCGATCGCCGAGCAGCACGATGCTGCCCGGGCGGCGATTGTTGCCAGAATCGCTGTATTCAAAGGAATAGACGCGGCGCAGGCGTAACACGCCGTCGTCGTCGCGCTCAGGCCTGACGCGCGCGGTCGACACCGTATCGTCGAGGAACTGCAAGCCTTCGGCGTCGCAAGCCCGGCGGCAGGCAATCATGGCCGCGTCGCGCGCCTTGATGCCGTTCAGCCAGAACCAGCCGAGCGCGACCACGAGCAGCAGTCCGAAAACTTCCACGATGGGTACGAGCGCGCCCGGCGATGCGGGCGCGAATCAGCTTTGGCCGTTGAGGATGCGGGCCTTGCTTTGCGCTTCGGCCTTGTTGATGGCGGTCATCTGCTTGCCGAAAGCCTCACGCTCGGCAACGCTGCGCTTGGTCGCCTCGATGCTCTTGATGCAACGCCAGCGCTTGCCGCCCTTGGTGTCGATCTGGCGCATCTCTT
>JAEHDA010000175.1 GCA_016880655.1 Rhodocyclaceae bacterium | reverse complement strand
TGCCATCCTCTGGCCCATTAATGAGCGGCGCACCGGTTTGGTTGACCGGCGCACGATCACGCCGGCCGCAAACGGTATATTCGCTGGCCTCGACCGGCCGCAGCGCCTTCGCAGCGTGCGCCACCGCCGCCACTGACTGAAAGACCATGAAACACGCTACCGTGCTCGTCGCCGCCCTGTTCGCCGCCCCGGCCGTCGCCGACGAGGTGCAGGTCGCCGTCGCTTCGAACTTCACCGCGCCGATGAAGCAGATCGCCGCCGCCTTCGAGACGGACACCGGCCACAAGGCGCAGCTCGCCTTCGGCGGCACCGGCAAGTTCTACGCGCAGATCAGGAACGGCGCGCCCTTCGAAGTCCTGCTCGCCGCCGACGACGCCACGCCGGCCAGGCTGGTGACGGAGGGCGCCGCCGTCGCCGGCACCGGGTTCACCTACGCCACCGGCCGCCTCGGGCTCTGGTCGGCCGGTCCCGGCCCGGTGGATGAGCGGACGCTGAAGCGCGGCGCATTCGGGCACCTCGCCATCGCCAATCCCAAGCTCGCGCCGTACGGCGCGGCGGCAGTCGAAACACTCACCGCGCTCAAGCTCGTCGACGCCGTGCAGGCGAAGCTCGTCCAGGCCGAAAACATCGCCCAGGCGCACCAGTTCGTCGCCACCGGCAATGCCGAACTCGGCTTCGTCGCGCTCTCGCAAGTGATGAAGGACGGCAGGATTGGCTCCGGATCGGCCTGGATCGTGCCCGCGCACCTCCACCAGCCCATCCGCCAGGATGCCGTGCTGCTGGAGAAGGGCAAGGGCCGGCCCGCCGCCGAAGCCCTGCTGAAATACCTCCGCAGCGACAAGGCGCAGGCGGTCATCAAGTCCTTCGGGTACGATCGCTGAATGCTTTCCCCCGAAGACTGGTCGGCCGTCCGGCTGACCTTCAAGCTCGCATCCGTCACCACGGTGCTGTTGCTGCTCGTCGGCACGCCGATCGCCTGGTGGCTGGCGCGCACCCGCTCCTGGTGGAAGGGCCCGATCGGCGCGGTCGTCGCGCTGCCTATCGTATTGCCGCCGACGGTGCTCGGCTTCTACCTCCTGCTGCTGATGGGCCCGAGCGGGCCGGTCGGCCAATTCACCCAGTGGGCGGGCATCGGCCTCCTGCCCTTTTCCTTCGCCGGGCTGGTGGTCGCGTCCGTCTTCTACTCGCTGCCCTTCGTGGTGCAGCCGATCCAGAACGCCTTCGAGGCGATCGGCGATCGCCCGCTGGAAGCCGCGGCGACCCTGCGCGCATCGAAGTTCGACGCCTTCTTCACCGTCGCCGTGCCGCTGGCCAGGCCGGGCTTTCTCACCGCCGGCATCCTCGGCTTCGCGCATACCGTCGGCGAATTCGGCGTGGTGCTCATGATCGGCGGCAACATCCCGGACAAGACGCGCGTCGTCTCGGTGCAGATTTACGACCACGTCGAAGCGCTCGAATATGCCAACGCCTACTGGCTGGCCGGCGCGATGGTGGCGTTTTCCTTCCTGGTACTGCTGGCGCTCTACACGCTCAACCCGACGGGCCGCCGCAAATGAGCGAGAGCATCGAAGCGCGCTTCAAGCTCGACTACCCCGGCTTCACGCTCGACGTCGACCTCGTGCTGCCCGGCCAGGGCGTCACCGCGATCTTCGGCCACTCGGGTTCGGGCAAGACCACGCTCTTGCGCTGCATTGCCGGCCTGGAACGCGCAAGCGGCGTGCTGAAGGTCGAAAGTCAGCCGTGGCAGGACGCCGCGTATTTCATGCCCGTGCATCGGCGGCCGCTCGGCTACGTGTTCCAGGAGGCGAGCCTGTTCCCGCACCTCAGCGCGCGGCGCAATCTCGAATACGGCATGAAGCGCGTCGCCGCGCCCGAGCGCCGCGTGGCGATGGACCAGGCCGTGGAACTCCTCGGCATCGGTCAACTGCTCGACCGCCTGCCCGCGCGCCTCTCGGGCGGCGAGCGGCAGCGCGTCGCCATCGCCCGCGCCCTGCTCACCAGC
>JAEHDA010000023.1 GCA_016880655.1 Rhodocyclaceae bacterium | reverse complement strand
TGTTCGCCACGGCCAGCAGGGAGTCGACGGTGGCCTTGTTGGAGGCGGCGAATTGCTCGAGATTGATGGACATGGCGTGCTCCTGAATGTGGGATTGAGGGGGCTGACGGAACCCACTATAGACCGAATTATGTTGCAGTGCAACAAAATCAGTTGACCCAGTAGCAGTGCGGGATTGCGGTCAGGCTTGGCTACCGTTCGCCATCTTCAGGAAGCCGCCGCGTGCAGCCTCGAGTTCGTTCAGTGAAGGCGACTATCGACGCTGTCACCCCGAAAAGTCAGTCGTCGCGACACGCCACCTAGGCGGCGCGGAACCGGACGAGCTGACGCCGGTCGCGCTTGGTGGGGCGACCCTTGTGCTCGGGGGCCGGGATCGGGGCGAGGCGGCGCAGTTCGGCGGTCTGGGCACGGCTGCGGGCGCTCCCCTCGGTTTCCTGGTAGAGCAGACGCGCTTCGGGCGCGGGTCGGCGCTGCTCGTTGAGGCCCTGCACGACCACCTCCCAGTCTTCCTCGCCAACGCGCAGCGCGAGGCGGTCGCCGACCTTGATTTCGCGGGCGGGCTTGACGGTGCCGCCGTTGAGCTTGACCTTGCCGCCATCGACGGCCTCGGTGGCGAGGCTGCGGGTCTTGTAGAAGCGGGCAGCCCAGAGCCACTTGTCGAGGCGCATGTCAGCCCGCCGCCCGCACGGGCCTCTGTTCATGCCCGTCGATGGCGACGATGCGCTCGGCGTCGCTCATGGCCGGCCTATTTGAACTCGTAGCTCACCGCGACGTAGGCGTTCCAGCGGCTGGTGCGGACGACGAGGGGGCTGCCGCTGATCTCGTCGGACAGCGCCTTGTTGCGCAGCGTGATTGCGAGGTTCCAGTGGTCGGCGATCGGCGAGCTGGTGTGGATGGCGAAGTACGGGTTCAATGCCGGCCCCGGCTTGTAGGCCGCGAGGCCGCCCTCGCCGGCATCCACGCCGTAGTAGTAATCGACGTATTTGCCGGACTGCACTTCGACGCCCAGCTCGGGATAGATCGAAAGCCAGGAGGCCGGCTTGAGCGCGCCGATCCAGCTGGCGTCCGCCACCAGGCCCTTCGATTTGCCGAAGTCGTTCATGAGGGAAATCGACACCGCGCCGATGGGCGTGTGCTGGAAGGTGCTGAGGCCGAGGAGCCGGGAATTCTTCCGGTCGCGCACGCCGGCGTTCTTCAGGCTGTCGCTCTCCATGGCGTCCTGGACGATGCGCGTGCTGACTTCGAGGAAACCGTGGCCCATGGGCAGGGCCTGGACGCCGAAGGTGTCGACCCGGCCGAACAGGCGGCCCCACTGGCCGTAGACGTAAGGCAGCAGGTCAGTCTGGGTCGATTCGCCCCGGTAGATGGCCTGGCGGCTGAAGACGCCCACGCCGAGGTCGCCGGTGTAGCCGTCGGCGGCCAGCGCGGCGGAGCTGGCGAGTAGTCCGGCGACGAGGGGCGCGATCGATCGGGTGATGCTCATGGGGATTCCTTTCGTGTGGGCAGGGGCGGATTGCTAGAACGGTGAGGGATTCTTGGTGAGCGCAACGTCCACGATGTAGGCGGCCACCGCCAGGGCGGCGACGCCGCTGGCCAGCCGCAGCCGGGCCGGCAGCGTCTTGCGCAGGGCCATGAAGCCGAGCCCGATGTAGAGCAGGACGGCGGCGAGCTTCACGGTGATCCAGGCGTCGACGAACGGATACTGGTGCGTGAGAACGGCGAGCGCGACGCCGGCGGTGAACAGCAGCGTGTCGTTGATGTGCGGCAGCCGGCGCAGCCACGGGCGCTGTAGCAGGGGCGAGCCCATGATCGCCAGCGCGCCGCGCGCCACGAAGCCCGCCACGCTGACGACGGCGAACAGGATGTGGAGATACTTGAGTTCGAGGTACATGCGTTCGGCGAACGTTGCAAAGGTCCGGTCGATTATAGACAAACGGGCCTCGTGCCGATCCCGCCGGGAAGGCCGCCGCGCGGCGCATCACCATGGCTGACTCTTGTCCGGCGTGGTGATTGCGTCGCCTTGCGCCTATACTCGGAGCGCAATTTCCATCTGGTCACCTTGATGAGGAGCGCGTGTCATGTCCAAAGCCCAGAAATCGAACAAGGAAGCCAAGAAGCAGTCGGTGCTGTCGCCGAAGGAAAAGAAGGCCGCCAAGCAGGCGAAGAAGCATGCCGGCGACGCCGTGCCGATGGTCGTGCGCAGTTCCTGATTTGCCCTACCCGGCCCGGAGCGCCACGCTGACCTCTCCGGCCGTGCGCAGCGACCGCAGGGAAGCGAACATCGCCTCCGCCTGCGGATAACTCCGCCGCATCAGGTTCAACCACTGTTTCAGGCGTCCCGGCGCTTGCGTGGGCAGTACCTTGTTCTGTACCTGCGCCCAGAAGTCCATGATCATCGCGGCCACCGCATCCCACTCGGCAACGGCGTCACCTGCCTCGCCCACCTTGCGGGTGCGGATGCGTCGCGCCAGCAGCGGATCGGCGACGGCGCCGCGGCCGAGCATCACGTCGTCGCAGCCGGTCGCCGACCGGATCGCGTCGTAGTCGGCCACGGTCCACACCTCGCCGTTGGCGATGACTGGAATCCGCAGGCTCTCCCGGATCAGGCCGACCGAATGCCAGCGAGCCGGGGGGCGGTAGCCGTCCTCTTTCGTTCGCGCATGCACGACCAGCTCCTGGACGCCGCCTTCCTGAAGGGCGCACGCGCAATCGATGGCCTGGTGCGTATCACGGATGCCCAGGCGCATCTTGGCCGTCACGGGAATGTCGCCCGGCACCGCCGCCCGCACCGCCGCAGCGATTCGGCGCAGCAGCTCGGGCTCCGCCAGCAGCGCCGCGCCGCCGCGGTTGCGATTGATCAGCGGCGTCGGGCAGCCGAAATTGAGATCGATCCCGGCCGGATTCAGCCTGGCCACCTGCGCCGCATTGGCCGCCAGCAGCTCGGGATTGGAGCCGAGCAACTGGACGCGCACGGGCGTGCCGGCGCGCGTGCGCGAGGCGTTGTTCAGTTCCGGGCTGATGCGCGTGAAGGCCGAAGGCGGCAGCACCGTCGCGCTGACGCGCACGAACTCCGTGACGCACCAGTCGTAGCCGCCCGCGCGCGTCAGCACGTCGCGCAGGATGTCGTCGGCCAGGCCCTCCATCGGGGCGAGGACCAGGCGCGGCCGGCCTGGACGACGTGGCCGGGGTGCGGAATCGCCCGCCGTCGCCGCGACGTCAGCCTTCGCCAAAGCGCCCACGCAGATACTCGATGATCTTCCCGGATTCGTACAGCCATTCACTGTGGCCGGACGGGTCGGCAATCTTCAGGCACGGCACCTTGACCTGGCCGCCGCCGCGCAACAAATCGTCGCGATTCCGTTCGTCCTTCTGCGCGTCGCGCCGTTCGATGGTGAGCGACAACCGGCGAATTTCCTGCCGCACCTTGATGCAGAACGGACACGTGCTGAATTGATACAAGGTGAACGCCCGGCACTCCTGATCCACCGCCTGTTGTCGCGCAGGCGGGCGCACGATGCCTTTCGGTCGGGTAACGAATTCCCAAATCAGCATCACGGGACCGAGAATGACCCGCAGGGTCCTGAAAAACAATCGGACGACGAATTTCATGGTTACTCCGGAACGAAGACGGCGTGGGAAAAGTCAGCCATGGTGACACGCCGCATCGGGTGGCCATAGAGGCGAGTGAGGCTGGCTTCGTCGAGCACTTCGGCGACGGGGCCGGCGACATGCGTGCCGTCGCCGAACAGCAGCAGCGCGCGGTCGCAGAAGCGCAGGGCGAGGTTCGGGTCGTGCAGCACCATGGTGATGGCGATGCCGTCGCGTTGCGCACGCTGCGCCAGCAGGTCGAGCGTGGCAATCTGGTGGTTGAGGTCGAGGTGCGCGAGCGGCTCGTCGAGCAGGTAGAGCTTCGGCTGCTGGGCGAGCAGCGTCGCGATGGCGACGCGCTGGCGTTCGCCGCCGGAAAGCGTGCGCAACTCGCGGAGCTCCATGCCGGCCAGGCCCAGGGCGCCAAGCGCCGTGCGGGCGATCCCGGCGTCGGCCGGCGTTTCCCATGCCCAGCGCGACAGGTGCGGGTGACGCCCCGCGAGCACGGTTTCGAGCACGGTAGTGGCGAAGGGATCGCCGCGCTCCTGGCCCAGCCAGCCGCGCAGGCGGGCGGCGGTGCGCAGGCCGAGTTCGGCGTAGCTGCGCCCTTCGACGCGCAGCTCGCCGGCGTCCGGTTCGCGCAGGCCGGCCAGCGTCGCGAGCAGTGTCGATTTGCCGGCGCCGTTGCGGCCGAGGATGGCGAGGCGTTCGCCCGGCGCGAGCGTCAGGTTCAAGCTCTCGCACACCCGATGCGGGCCGATGCTGACCGCGAGGTTGCCGGCTTCCAGGATCATCGCCGCCCCAGCAGATACAGAAACACCGGAACTCCGATCAAGGCGGTGAGCACGCCGACCGGCAACTGGATCGGCGCGACGACGGTGCGCGCCAGCGTGTCGGCCAGCACCAGCAGACTGCCGCCGGCCAGCGCCGAGGCGGGCAGCAGCAGGCGCTGGTCGTTGCCGATGGCCAGTCGTGCCAGATGCGGCACGATCAGGCCGATGAAGCCGATCGCACCGGCGGTGGTGACGGCCGCGGCAGTGGTCAGCGAGGCGACGGCGTAGACGAGCCGCCGCAGCCGGGGCACGGCGACGCCGAGTGCGGCGGCCTGCTCGGCGCCGCGCGCCAGCAGGTTCAGCTCACGCGCGAAGGGCAGCGTGACCGCCAGCGCCACGGCGAGCACCGCCAGCGCGGGCAGGACGTCGGTGGCCTGCGAGAGGTCGCCCATCAGCCAGAACAGCATGCCGTGGATCTTCTGTTCCGGCGCGAGGGTGAGGATCAGCGCCACCACGGCGCCGCAGCCGGCGGCGACGACGACGCCGGTGAGCAGGAGGCGCGTCTGCGTCCAGCTGCCGTCGCCGTGGGCGAGGCCGAACACCAGCAGCATGGCGGCGAGCGCGCCGACGAAGGAGAAGCCCGCGATGCCGATGCCGGCCAGGCCGAGCAGCATGGCCGACAGCGCGCCGACTCCGGCGCCGCCGGAAATGCCTAGCACGTAGGGATCGGCGAGCGGATTGCGCAGCAGCACCTGCATCAGCGCGCCGGCCAGGGCCAGCAGGCCGCCGCAGGCAAAGCCGGCCAGCGCGCGCGGCAGGCGCAGGTCGAAGACGATGGAGTGCGCGATATTGTCCGTGCCCGAGAGGGCGGCGACGACATCGCCGAGCGGCAGCAGAAGGCTGCCCGCCGCGAGCGCCGCGACCATGCTCGCCACCGACAGGAACGTCAGCGAGAGAAGAACGAGCAGGGCGCGGCGTCGCGAGGGCATGCGGTCTAGAGGAAGTCGTAGCGGGCGGCTAGGCGGAAACTGCGCCCGTCGGCCGGATAGTAGTAGTAATCGGAAATGAAGGTCGAGTATCCGGCGAATGGTGAGTAGCGCTTGTCGAAGGCGTTGAGGATGCGCGCCGTGATCGTCCAGGGCTTGAGCTGCCACGCCGCCTGCAAGTCGACCGTCGTGTAGCCGGGCAGCATGTTGCGCACGTTGGCGAAGTCGCCGCTGTAGCGCCTGGCGCCGACATGATTGGCCAACGCGGTGTACGTGCCGGCTGCGCCTGCGTTCCAGCCGAGCTGAACCGTGGCCTTGTCGCGCGGCACCAGCGGAATCCGCTTGCCGGCATACGCGCCGTCGCGGAATTCGGCATCGGTGTATGCGTAGGCAATCCGTGCCGTGAGTCGTTCGCTGACGCGCCAGCCGAGCTCGGTCTCAAGGCCCTGGCGACGCGTGGGGTCGAAGTTGATGTTGGCGCCGGCGGAGCCGTCGTAGCCGATCTCGTCCGTAAGGTCCATGCGGTAGACCGCGGCCCGCGCATCCAGTGCGCCGGCCTTCACGCTGCCGCCGATTTCGCCGATTCGGCCGTGCTGCGGGCGCAGGTTGCCGGCGAACACCGGGACGAACAGGAGGTTGTCGTAACCGAACAGCTCGTCGGTGTTGGCGTAGCGGTAGGTCGTTCCGACCCTGCCATAGGCGCGCCAGCCCTGTCCGGTATAGGTGACGCCCGCATCGCCGGCGTTGCGGGTGTGCGCGGCGGTGCCGTCGAGGGCAGGCTGGAACCACGGCGCATAGGCGTCCTGGTGTGCGCTCTGCTCCATCCGTTGACGACGGCCGCCGAGCGTCACGGTCCACGCATCGTTCAGCGATGTCGAGTTCTGGAGGTAGAGCGCCTGGCTCGTCTGGTCGGCCGTCTGCCGCGGCGCGGTGGTGTAGCGCGATTCGACCTTGCCGTCGTAGTAGTCGAAGCCGGCCACCGTTTCACTCGCCAGGCCGCCCAGCCCGTGGCGCCAGCGCAGGCGCGGCGTGGCCGATTGGGTGTCCTTGCTGCTGTCGGCGATGCTGCCGAACGATGCGTAGTTGCCGTGGCGGTCTTCCTGTTCGGCGGCGATTTCCGCTTCCAGGGCCAGGTTGCCGGTGATGTCGAGGCGCACGCCCGGACGCACGCGTGATCCATCCCTGGACTGATGGTCGAAGGGCGTGCGCGCGCTGCGCGGATCGCTCGCATAGGCGGCGCTGCGCAGGTAACCCGGCAGGCCGGAAGAGTCGCGGTAGGCGGCGAAGTCGGCGAACACCTCGCCCGCTGCCAGGCGCAGGCCGCCCCGCCCGGTCACGGCCCGTTGATCCTGCTGGTTGTTCTGTCGCCAGCCGTCGTCCTCGGCATAGCGGCCGGCAATGTTGAAATAGGCGCTGTCGTTGCCGCCCGCGACGCGGCTGTCGACGCTGCGATAGCCGTGGCTGCCGGCCTCGAACGCGACGGTCGCGGCGGGAGCGCTCGACTTGTCGGTGATGATGTTGATGACGCCGCCGCCGGCACGGTCGCCATAGAGAACGGTGCCGGTGCCGCGAATGACCTCGATGCGCTGGATGCCAGCCAGGGGTATGGCCGACCAGCTGATCGAACCCATGTCGATCGGATTGATGCGCTGGCCGTCGACCAGGATCAGGGTGTTGCTGACGGCCGTGTCGCCGAAGCCGCGCAGGTCGACGGTGGCATCGATGCCCAGGCTGCCGGCGATGGAGCGGACGTCGATGCCGGCGCGGGTCTTGAGGATATCGGGCAGCGAGCCGGCGGGCAGTTCGGCGATCTCCCGGCGCGTGATCACGCTGATGTTGGCCGGTATGCGCGGATCGGCTTCGGCAAAGCGGCTGGCGGTGACGATGACGGCTGCTTCGTCTTCGGCGGCCAGGGTGGAGCAGGGAATGGCAAAGGCGGCCGCGAGCGCGGCGGCAATGAAACGACGTTGCATGAGTGAATGACTCCCGATGACCGGCACGCAGTCCCGCATGCCGGTACATTGCTGAACGGAAACGCCTGGGAGTCGGGAACCGGGACTACCGGTCGTCGCCTCCCGCGACATTTCCACCGTTGTCCATGGCCGGTCTCCGGGCTCGGAAGTCTTGACGCGTCGCCTTCCCGGAATCGCTTCCAGTGGCAGATTGACGCGCCCGCACTTCCTTACCGTTGCGGGGGCAGCACAGGCATTGCCGAAGATGTCTTGTCGGCTCACCTGTTTCCCGTTTCACCCGAACGCCCAGATTCTTGAAGAGGGCGGGCAGGCACCACGAACGGAAAACATTCTAGCATCGGGGTCATGGCGGCTTCCGGGTTTGGGCGATCAACATGCCATGCCACCTTCAATGTCGACGCTTACTGCTTGACCACACAGGATTTTTCAACGACACTTGCCGACAGTGGACATCGACATTTCTTCTCTCGAAGCCAAAGTCGAGCGCGTCGTCGCCTTCTGCGATGAATTGCGCGCGGAGAATCATGCGCTGCGCGAACGTCTTGCGGACCTCGAACACGAGAAGGAATTGCTCGCCGCGCGGATGACGACGGCGCGCGAGCGCCTCGAAACCGTCATGGACAAGCTGCCCGCAGAATGAGCGCCGCCAACACCATCGACATCAAGCTGCATGGCAAGGAATTCCGTGTCGCCTGCTCGCCGGACGAGAAGGACGACCTCCTGGCCGTCGCAGCCTTCCTCGATTGGAAAATGGGCGAGATCGCCAAGCAGACCAAGAGCACCGGCGAGCGTCTGGCGGTGATGACGGCGCTGAATCTTGCGCACGAACTGATCAACATCAAAGAACCCGCAACGACAATTGACGCGAAGGAAGCGCGGCGTAGAATTGCTGCCATGGAGGCGCGTCTGGATGCAGTTCTGGCTCCGCAAGAAGAGCTTTTCTAGACCGCCCGCAGAGTTTCCCTGCGGTGTTCGCCAAGGTCGTAATTCCTTTGAACCAATGTCTTCGTGACACGGTCACCGACCATAGACGCCGCTGTTGTGAGCATCCCTCGCCGGATGCACCTGATGCGGCAGGAACGTGACCCCCCTGAACCCAGGTTCAGGAGACTCGGCCTGACGGCATACGCGGGGAACCATACCGAGAGCACGGAACCTTCCGTGCTCTTCTTTTTTGGCTGACGGGATCATGCGCTACTGGCTGATGAAGACCGAGCCCGGCGTCGTCGGCATCGACGACGTGCTGGCGATGCCGAACCAGACGGTCGACTGGTGGGGCGTGCGCAACTACCAGGCGCGCAACTTCATGCGTGACCAGATGAGGGTCGGCGACAAGGTGCTGTTCTACCATTCCAACTGCAAGGAGCCCGGCATCGCCGGCCTGGCCGAGGTGGCGAAGCTTGCCTATCCGGATCGCACGCAGTTCGACGCCAAGAGCCATTACTACGACCCCAAGTCGACGCCCGAGAGTCCGCGCTGGGTGAACGTCGATGTGCGCGCGACAAAGAAGACGCGGCTGATCGGCCTGCCGAAGTTGCGCAGCCATCCGGAACTCGAGCGCATGCGCGTCCTCCAGCGCGGCAACCGCCTGTCGATCACGCCGGTCGATCCGGCGGAGTGGGAATTCATTACGAAGAGGCTGTTGAAGTGAGCGAGTGGTTCCTCGGCTACCTCGTGCTTGGCGCGGTGGCGGGATTCTTCGCCGGCCTGCTCGGTGTCGGTGGCGGCGCCATCATGGTGCCAGTGCTGGCGCTGATGTTCGCCGCGCAGGGCTTCCCCGACCAGCACTTGATGCACCTGGCGCTCGGCACCTCGATGGCGACCATCGTGTTCACTTCGATCTCCAGCCTGCGCGCGCACCACAGTCATGGTGCGGTGATCTGGCCCATCGTGCGCAGCATCGCGCCCGGCATCGTGGTCGGAACACTGCTGGGCGCACAGATCGCCGGTCGCGTGCCGACCAGGCCGCTGGCGATCTTCTTTGCCATCTTCATTGCCTACGTCGCGGTGCAGCTGATCCTCAACGTCAAGCCGACGCCGTCGCGCCAGTTGCCCGGCCGGGCCGGCATGTTCGGCGTCGGCGCCTTCATCGGCGGCATCTCGGCGCTGGTGGCGATCGGCGGCGGTTCGCTGTCGGTGCCCTTCATGACCTGGTGCAACGTCAAGGTGCACAACGCCATCGGCACCTCGGCTGCCATCGGCTTCCCGATCGCCCTGGCGGGTACCATCGGTTACATGGTTTCAGGCTGCGACGCGACCAGCTTGCCCGAGGGCGCCTACGGCTTCATCTACCTGCCCGCGCTCGCGGCGACGGTGGTCAGCTCGATGCTGGTTGCGCCGATCGGCGCCAGGGTCGCGCACAGCCTGCCGGTCGCGACCGTGAAGAAGATCTTCGCGGCGCTTCTGCTCGTGCTTCTGGCGAAGCTGCTGCACGGGTTGTTTTCTTGATGGCGCGCCCGGCATGGCTTGAGGCGCTGCTCAACCGGCGGATGCTGATCTGCATCTTCACCGGTTTTTCCTCCGGCCTGCCGCTCTACCTGCTGCTGAACCTGGTGCCGGCCTGGCTGCGCACCGAGGGCATCAGCCTCAAGGCCATCGGCTTGTTCGCACTGATCCAGCTGCCCTATACGTGGAAGTTCCTCTGGTCGCCGTTCCTCGATCGCTACGCGCTGCCGTGGCTGGGGCGGCGACGCGGCTGGATGGCGACGACGCAGATTCTGCTGCTGGGTTTCATCGCCGCCCTGGGACTGTTCGCGCCGCGGATCGACCTTCAGATCATCATCGTCCTTGCGACGCTGCTGGCCTTCGTTTCGGCGACCCAGGACATCGTGCTCGACGCCTATCGCCGCGAGCTGCTGCCCGACCGCGAGCTCGGCCTGGGCAACTCCGTCCATGTGAACGCCTACCGCATCGCCGGGCTGGTGCCAGGTTCGCTGTCGCTGATCCTGGCCGACCATCTGCCGTGGGGCGAGGTGTTCGCCATCACCGCGCTGTTCATGCTGCCCGGCCTAGTCATGACGCTGACGGTGTCGGAAATAGTCAGCCGTGGTGGTACGCCGAAGACACTGCGCGAGGCGGTGGTCGAGCCCTTCCGCGAGTTCCTCAATCGCGCCGGCTGGCGCGAGGCCATGCTGGTACTTGCCTTCATCTTCTTCTACAAGCTGGGCGACTCGCTGTGCACCGCGCTGGCGACGCCCTTCTATCTCGACATGGGTTTCGCCAAATCGGAGATCGGCCTGGTGGCCAAGCATGCCGGCCTGTGGCCGGCGGTGATCGGCGGCCTGCTGGGTGGACTATGGATGGTCAAGCTCGGCATCAACCGCGCGCTGTGGCTCTTCGGCGTCGTGCAGCTCGTGTCGATCTTCGGTTTCGCATGGCTCGCCTGGCTCGGCCCGAATGCGTCGGTTGGTGCGACTCAACTCACGCAGCTCGCGCTGGTGATCGGCTTCGAGGCGCTCGGCGTCGGCCTCGGCACCGCGGCCTTCGTCGCCTTCATCGCCCGTGCGACCAACCCCCTCTATACCGCAACGCAATACGCGCTCTTTTCCAGCCTGGCCGCGGTGCCGCGCACGCTGATCAACTCGGGCGCCGGATACCTGGTCGAGCAGATGGGCTGGTTCGCCTTCTTCCTGCTCTGCGCGGTCCTCGCCATTCCAGGCATGCTGCTGCTTTTCAAGGTCGCACCGTGGCGGCGGGCAAACACTTGAATTAGTCCGTTCGGACCCCATTGACTACTTAACATCGGCGCAGGTTTGCCGCTATAGTGAGTACGTCAGGTCAAATTTTTCAACGGAGGCCGGACATGTTAGTGGTGATGGACATGAGCACTGGAAAAACAGAAGAACGGCTCGAGCCGGAGTTCGGGTGTTTTGAGGAGGAAGTGTTGAATGCCGAATGGCAGCGGCCTGAGTTGCAGTTAGGCTTGCAGTCCGTCGCGCATCATCGCGATCGCTCACCCGCCGAAGGCGAAATCGAGTCGTTCCTGAACGCCGTCTATCTTAGCCAGGAATAATTCTGGCTCCGCATCGGCCGCGCCCCACAGCGCGCGGCGCGGTGTTTCCTTTTCCCATTTATAGAGTGTGTGTACGGTCGCCGCGGGCGAAGCCCAGCATGGGTTCCTGCATGCCGCGACCGAGGGCGATGACCTTGAACAGCTCGCCCATTTCGTTCGGCGATATCAGCATCTGAACCGCGCCCGCGGCACGCAGTCCCAAGGCCTCGTCCTGTTCGCGTCGCGTGGCCAGCCGTTCCCCGAGGCCCAGGTTGATCAGGAAGCCGGCCTGGTTCGCATAGCCGAGCACGTCGAGCCCGGCGCCGTGGCCGGCTTCGGCGATGGCGGTGAAATCGACGTGTGCGGTGATGTCCGAGAGGCCCGGCCACGAGAACAGTTCGTCGTGCGCGCGATGGCGATAATGGCAGCGCAGCGTGCCGCAGTTGCGGCCGGGATGGTAGTACTCGTGGCGCGGCAGACCATAGTCGATGAGCAGTATCGCGCCACGCGTCAGGCGTCGCCCCCACTCGGCAACCCAGCTGGCCGCTGCAAGGCCGATTTCGCTCTCATAGGGCGCGGTTACCGGCAAGCTCTTCGCCGCGAGGACCAGGTAGTCCGGTGCCGGTCGCTCGGCCCAGGCGAACCGATCGCCAGCGACGGCCACGCCCCGTTCCATCAGTCCGTCGGCACGCCAGGCCAAGGCGTGCACCGGCATCGCATCGAGCAACTCGTTCGCGACTACGCAACCGGAAAAGGTTTCGGGCAAGCGGTCGAGCCAGGCGACGCGTTCCATGAGCGCCGGTGCGGTCGTCGCGATCGTTTCGCGCTGCCGGGCGCGCAACTCTCCCGAGAGTTCGAGGATCAGGTAACGGTCGGGCACTTGGCCGGCCGCGTCCAGCGCCAGCAGCAGGTCGGCCGCCAGGCGGCCGCTACCCGCGCCGACTTCCATGACCACCGGTTCCGATGCCGCCATGACCTGCCCGACCTGCGTCGCGAGCGTCTGGCCGAACAGGGGCGTGAGTTCCGGTGCGGTAACGAAGTCGCCGCCTTCATCGCTGGCGCCGAATTTCTGTGCGCCGCCACCGTAATAGCCGAGACCCGGACAGTGCAGCGCCAGCTCCATGTAGCGCGCGAAGGACATCCAGCCGCCTCCGCCGTCGATTTCGGCGGCGATCCGGCGCGACAATTCGCGGCTGGCAGCCTTGGCGGCCTCGGCGGGTTCGGGCAGGGAGGAGCTCATCAGGGCCGGCATTGTGCCACGGCCCCGCCCGCGAGGCGGGCGATCAGACGTCGAAGTAGCCGCCGCCCTTGCCGGAGATGATCGGCTTGACGGTGTTGCCGTAGCGGAACCGTCGTAGCGCCTGGAGTTCCGCATGGCTCATGACGCGCTTGCCGGCTTGCTGGTCTTCCCACAGTACCTGCATCAGGCGCGTGTACTCGGCAGAGTTGTACCAGCGGCCGCCGAACTTGCGGTAGCCGGCCAGACGCCGCAACAGGCGGTAGGAGCCCCACGCCCATAGGACCAAGGCAATCCAGCCCACGGTCAGCCACAGATCGTGCTGACCGCGCAGGCCCATGGCTTGCCACCACTCACCGATCAATTGGCCCCAGGCCTCGAACCAGGCACTCATCGCCGCTATGTCTTCTCTGAAATTGGGGTAGGCGATCATCATACCCGCCGGATGCCAAACTGCAACGGCCACAAGTGGGCTACCATCCGTTGCCGCCGGAACAATTTCCGCTCTGCAATAAGGCCTATTCTCATGACCTCGCCGGACCTCGCGCGCCGTTTCGGCGGCATCGCCCGCCTTTACGGCGATGAAGCCCTTGCGCGCCTGTCCGCTGCCCACGTCTGTGTGGTCGGCATCGGGGGTGTCGGCTCCTGGGCCGTCGAGGCGCTGGCGCGCAGCGGGGTGCGACGGCTGACTTTGATCGATCTTGACCACATTGCGGAATCCAACCTTAACCGGCAGATCCATGCGCTGGAGCACACCGTGGGTCAGGCCAAGGTCATGGCCATGAAGGAGCGCATCGCCGCCATCAGTCCGACCTGCGAGGTGACGACGATCGAGGAGTTCGTGACGACCGGGAATGCGGCGGTACTGCTGCCCCGTTGCGACTGCCTGGTCGATGCCATTGACCAGGTACGGCCCAAGGCGGCGCTGATCGCGCATTGCCGCGCCTTGGGCGTTCCGGTGATCACGACGGGCGCGGCCGGCGGCAAGGCCGATCCGGCGCTGATCCGCGTCGACGACCTGTCGCGCACCACGCAGGATCCGTTGGCCGCCAAGCTGCGCTCGACCCTGCGCCGCGACCATGATTTCCCGCGCGACCCCAAGAAGAAATTCGGCGTCGATTGCGTGTATTCGCTGGAACCGATCCGGCGACCGGACGCCGCGGCCTGCGACACGGACGAACCCGGCCTGCATGGACTTTCCTGCGCCGGTTACGGGTCGTCCGTGTGCGTCACGGCGGGATTCGGATTCGCCGCGGCAAGCCGGGTGCTGGCGCTGATCGTCAAGGCCTGACCGGTATACTTCGCGACATGACGGCAAAGCAGTGCATCGCAATTCTCGGTGCCGGACCGGCGGGTTTGTCGGCCGCACTCTGGCTGAGCAACCTCGGCTTCGAGCCGCGCGTGATCGACACGGCGGAGCGCGCCGGCGGTCTTCAGAATCTCAATTTTCTGGCCAACGACTGGGTGCTTGGCCAGTCTGGCCAGACCGGTCCGGCACTGGCGGCTCGATTCGTCGCGCATGCCGCGAGTGCTGGCGTACCGGTGCTGACGAATGTGCGGCCGGAGAGGCTGAAGGGTACGTCGGGCGCCTTCCGGTTGCGTCTGTGCGATGACCAGGCAATCCCGTGCTCGGCGGTGCTCATTGCCACCGGCACCCGATACCGTGCCGAGGAGGTGCTGGCCGATGTCGAGGGCGCCGCGAATATTGCAGCGGCACGCATCGCCTACGGGCCCTACGCTTTTGCCGACCTTGGCACCCAAGCCGGCAAGCGAATCCTGATCATTGGCGGTGGCGACAATGCCTACGAGAATGCGCGTCTGCTGGCGCCTGTTGCCGCGCAGGTGCATCTGGCGTCGCGCTCCCGACCTCGGGCACAGCAAGGGCTGGCGGCGGCGGTTGCCGCCGAGGTAGCGGCCGGCCGATGCCGCGTCCTCCATCCCGCGGCCGTCAAGGCGATTTCTGAAAGCAGGGCGGGCATCGAGGTGACGCTGGCAGTGGCGGATCGTACCGAGTGCATTGCCGTGGATCGCATCCATGTGCTCGCCGGTTACGAGCCCAATACCGCGTTTCTGGCCGAAATCCTGCCGTCCGAGCTTCGTGCCGCGCTGCACTGCGACGCACAGGGATATCTGGTTGTCGATGCGGCCGGCCGCAGCGGCGCGCCGGGCATTTATGCGGCGGGTGACGTCTGCAATCCCCGCTTTCCCAGCGTCGTCAGCGCCATTGCCCAAGGCGCCATGGCGGCCAAGACCATCGAGATGGACAGTCGAACAACGTGACCATTGAAAAGTCAGCCACCACGGCACGCCAGGCCAATCGGGCCGCCTTCGAGGCCAACAAGCTCGCCAAGTGGCTGCGCCGCGCCACCGGCCAGGCGATCGCCGACTACAACATGATCGAAGATGGCGACAAGGTCATGGTCTGCCTCTCCGGCGGCAAGGATTCCTTCGGCCTGCTCGACGTGCTGCTCTATCTGCGCGAACATGCGCCGATCCGCTTCGATGTCGTGGCCGTAAATCTCGACCAGAAGCAGCCTGGTTTCCCGGCCGATGTGCTGCCCGGCTACCTGGCCGGCCTCGGCATTCCGTTCCGGATCGAGGAGCAGGACACCTATTCCATCGTCAAGCGATTGGTGCCTGAAGGCAAGACTACCTGTTCGCTCTGCTCGCGCCTGCGCAGGGGCATCCTCTATCGCGTTGCCACGGAACTCGGCGCGACCAAGATCGCGCTCGGCCATCACCGCGACGACATCCTCGAGACGCTGTTCCTCAACATGTTCTTCGGCGGCAGGATGAAGGCGATGTCGCCCAAACTCGTCACCGACGATGGCCGTCACGTCGTCATCCGTCCGCTGGCCTATGTGCCCGAGCGCGATCTGGAGGCATGGGCCAAGGCACGAGAATTTCCGATCATCCCCTGCAACCTTTGCGGTAGCCAGCCGAACCTTCAGCGCGCCCAGGTCAAGCAGATGCTGCGCGATTGGGAGAAGCGATTCCCGGGCCGCGTCGAGACGTTGTTCCGCAGCCTCGCCAACATCGTGCCATCGCACCTGATGGACGCGCATCTGCACGACTTCCGGAATCTGAAGGCGACCGGGGTGCCGGATCCCGATGGCGACACGGCGTTCGACGCCGACGAGTTCGCTCCGGCCGACGTAGTCTCATGGTCGAAGTGAATGCTATGATTCCGCGCCACTCGTCGCGTTGTACCTTCGCCCCATGACCATCCGCATTCCTCCACCCCACGGCATCGCCAGTTGCCCGATTCCCCTTCGTGTGTTGATGGGCCCGGGACCGTCCGACATGCATCCGCGCGTTGTAGCCGCGCTCGGCAAGCCCGCGATCGGGCACCTCGACCCTGCCTTCGTGCAGATGATGGAAGAGATCAAGGTGCTGTTGCGTTACGCGTTCCAGACCGGGAATGCGCTGACCTTCGCCGTTTCCGGACCCGGTTCCGTCGGCATGGAGACCTGCTTCGTCAATCTGGTCGAGCCGGGCGACAAGGTCATCGTTTGCCGCAATGGCGTTTTCGGCGGCCGCATGATCGAGAACGTGCAGCGCTTCGGCGGTACGGCGGTGATCGTCGAAGATGCCTGGGGCGAGCCGGTCGATCCGCAGAAACTTGCCGACGCGCTGAAGGGCAATCCCGACGCCAAGGCGGTCGCCTTCGTTCATGCCGAAACCTCCACGGGCGCGCAATCCGATGCCGCGGCATTGATTCGCCTTGCCCGCGAGAGCGGTTGCCTGAGCATCGTTGATGCCGTGACCTCGCTTGGCGGCACGCCCGTACTCGCCGATGCGTGGGGTGCCGACGCCATCTACTCCGGCAGCCAGAAATGCCTTTCCTGTGTGCCTGGCCTGGCGCCGGTGACATTCAGCGAACGCGTCGTCGA
>JAEHDA010000174.1 GCA_016880655.1 Rhodocyclaceae bacterium | reverse complement strand
GTCGGCCGGGTTGTCCTCGCGCACCACCAGGCCCTCGGCCACGAGCTGGTCGGTGATGCCGGTGACGTTGCCGCCGGTGACCATCATGCGCTTGGACAGCTCGCCCATCTTGAGCCCTTCCGGCACGCGCTCGAGCTGGGCCATGAGATCGAAGCGCGGCAGGGTGATGTCGAACTGCTGGCGCAGGCGCGAGCGCACCTCGCCCTCGACCAGGTTGGTGCAGGCCATCATGCGCAGCCAGAGGCGAAGCGCCAGGGTGTCGCTGGCGCTGGCGCGGGTCTCGGTGTCGCTGGCGGTGGGGGGGCGGGTCATGGTGATTCTCCGGGCAGTTCAATATTCGAGGGTGCAATTATCGCGCCGACGCGGAAAAACTTCCCATCAACTGCGGGTCGCGGCGACGAAGTTCCTCGGGGTCGAGGCGGCCGCTGCTGGTGAGCAGGGCAACGGCGAATGCATCGGGCGCGAGGTGGGCGTGGGCAGCGATGTTCTCGAACCACTCCATGCGGCGCAAGCCGGTTTCGAGTGCGCGCAGTGCCAGCGGTTCGCGCACCGCCTGGAAGCGTGCGAGCGCCGTGGCGAGGTCGGCACTGTCCCGGCTGAGGCAGCGCGCCAGTTCGATGGCGTCTTCCATGGCCAGGCGCGTGCCCGAGCCGATGGAAAAATGGGCGGTGTGGGCTGCATCGCCGATGAGCACGGTGTGGCCGTCCCACCAGCGCCGGCAGCGGATGCTGGCGAAGCGCTGCCAGCCGGAGGGATGGGCGCAGCGCTGGCTGTTGCCGATCAGCGGCTCGCCTTCGAGCACGTCGGCGAACAGCCGTTCGGCGTAGGCGATGGATTCCTCGTAGCTCATGGCGGCGAGGCCCGCCGCCTGCCACACCGTTTCCGGCGTCTCGACGATGCAGGACGAGGTACGCTCGTCGTAGCGGTAGCCGTGCAGGTTGAACCAGCCGTGCTCGGTCTCGCGAAAGGCGAAGGTGAAGGCCTCGAAGCGGCGCGTCGAGCCGAGCCAGAGATAGCGGTTGCCCGATTCGCGCACCACGGGCTCGTAACGCGCCTGGCGCGCCTGGCGCACGGTGCTGTTGATGCCATCCGCGCCGACGACGAGATCGCGATCATCCCAGGGCGAGGGGTCGGCGAACTCGCAGCCGTGACTGACCTTGACGCCCAGCGCCTCGGCACGGGCCTGCAGGATGCGGATCAGGCTGGCGCGGGCGATGCCGGAGAAGCCGTGGCCGTGCGCGGTGATGCGCTCGCCCTTGAAGTGAATTTCGATGTCGCTCCAGTGGCGGACGCTGCGCATGATCTCGGCGTAGGACGGCGGGTCGGCCTGGCGCAGGGTCTCCAGCGCACGGTCGGAAAAGACCGTGCCCCAGCCGAAGCTGTCCTCGGGACGGTGGCGTTCGACGACCTCGATCTCGTGCGTCGGGTCGGCGCGCTTGGCGAGGATGGCGAAGTAGAGGCCGGCGGGGCCGCCGCCGAGGCAGGCGATGCGCAAATCAGGGGGTGTCGTGTTCGTGGAGGGACTTCGCCATTTTGAGTACGGCGAGGGCCAGCGCGACCGCTTGGGACCGGTTCATGTCGAAGTAGCGTAGCCGACTGTCGGGACGAGAGCAAGCCGGGGTGATTGACTGCTAAACTTGCCCGTTATTGCCATGACGATGGGACGATCATGAACAGGAAGCTCCTGCTCGCTATGCTGGGCCTCTGGCTGCCGGCCGTTCAGGCCCAGGAAATCAAGCTGCGTCACGAACTCACCGGGCAGCAGCTCGGTGCCCTGACCAACCTGGTGGTGCGCTTCAACGGCGAGCAGCAGGGCAAGTCCAAGGTGATGCTGCAGGATTTGAAAGGCCTGCAGGGCAGCGCCGAACTGCAACAGCCGCCCCATCTCGCGCTGCTCGATCCCACCGACAACCAGCGCTTCTTCGGCACCAGCCCGCGCTTCCTGCCGCTGCATCAGGTCATGGAAGCGTCGAAACTGAAGCTCGAGGCCAAGGCTTTCTATCCCCAGATGGCCGGTGCCGTCGACGATCTCAAAGGCAAGATCCAGGCCCTGCCGCTGGCGCATGCGCTGCCGGTGCTCTACTACAACCGCGATGCCTTCGTCCGCGCGGGCCTCGATCCGGACAATCCGCCCAAGACCTGGTGGGAAGTGCAGACGGCCGCCGGCAAGCTGTTCGACGCCGGCTTCAAGTGCCCGCTGACGTCGTCGAATTTCGCCTGGGTGCATGTGGACAACATGTCCTCGCAACACGGCGAACCCGTGCTCGCGCGCGACGGCAAGACCGACCGGGTCGCGCTCAACACCATGGTCCATGTCAAGCACATCGCCCTGCTCGCGAGCTGGCAGAAGAGCTTCTATTTCCACTATTTCGGTCCGGGGCGCGAAGGCGACGCCAAGTTCATGTCGGGCGAGTGCTCGATGCTGACCGGCGAGTCGCCGCTTTATGCCGAACTGAAAAAGTCGAGCGGCTTCCGTTTCGGCATCGCCGAACTGCCGCATTACGACGACGTGCGCGGAGCGCGCCCGGCCGACGTGCTGCCCGATGGCGCCGCCCTGTGGGCGCTGCCGGGCAAGCACAAGGACGAGTATGCCGTCGCCGCACGCTTCGTCGAATTCCTGCTGAAGCC
>JAEHDA010000173.1 GCA_016880655.1 Rhodocyclaceae bacterium | reverse complement strand
GCCGACAGCGCCAGGCGGGCACCGCGCGCCGCCAGCGCCTTTGCGAAGGCCGCGCCGATGCCGGTCGAGGCACCGACGAGCCAAACCCGCTTGCCGCGCCAGTCGTCGATCTTCGGATTCATCGTTTCACGAAGGTGAGCGTCACTTCGCCCAGGTTGAGGCCCCACTTGGACATGTAGGAGCGGTTCATCATCACCTTGTCGTTCATGAGGAACATCCAGTCGTCGAGGTCGACGTGCCAGGTCTTGCCGTCGACCGGCAGCGCCAGCACGTAACGCCAGCGCAGCGCGTTACCGGCGACTTCGCCAATGGCCTCGCCGACCACGTCGTCGGCCGTGCCGCGGAAGCTACCGTCGGGCTGCTTCTTCAGCGTCCAGACCCGGCGTGAGGCGGTGCCGTCGGACCACTTGAAGTTCTCGTCGAGCACGCCGGTGTCGCCGTTCCACTTGGCGTCGATGACGACGTGGAAGCGCTTCTTCACTTCGCCCGAGCGGCCCTGGAACATGCCCCAGGCGTCGAGCGTGCCATTGAGGTAGGTCTTCAGGTCGAGCGTCGGTTGCTCGGCACGATACTGTTCGACGCCGGTGGTTGCACAGCCGGCGAGGCCAAGGGTGAGGGCAGCGAGCATGATTTTCATCTTTCGATCTCCAGGGTTGAACGCCAGCGCCAGAGCAGCATGGCCGCAATTGCCTTGAAGGCGAGCGGCAGCAGGGCGTAGGCGAAGACGAGGGCGGGCAGGCCCTCGGTATTGCCGGGTGCGTAGCCGAGCGCCGCCAACAGTGGCAGCGACAGGCCGGCGGCGAGGGCGAGGTTGAGCTTGGCGACGAAGTTCCAGAGGCCGAAGCATGCGCCGGCCTGGCGCATGCGTTCGCCGATGTCGGCGGCGATGGCGGCGGGCAGCGCGAGGTCGGCGCCGAGCGCCATGCCCGAGGCGAGGCAAATTGCCGTAAAAAGCCACAGGTCGCCGCTGCCGAGTTGGCTGGCGCCGGCGAAGGCGACGATGGACAGCAGCATGGCGGTCAACCAGGCGGCGACGCGGCCGTAACGCGCGGCGAGCTTCACCCAGAACGTCAGCGAGGCGGCGCTGGCGACGAAGTAGAGCGCCAGTAGCGGACCGCTGGCCGCTTCCAGTTGCAGCACGTCGGCGACAAAGAACAGGAACAGCGTGGCGGGCAGCGCCGAGGCGATGCCGTTGGCGACGAAAACCAGCAGCAGGCGGCGGAATGCCCGGTCGGCCAGCGCGTCGCGGGTGGCGTGCCACCACGGCTGACTTTCCGGTATCGGCGGCTTACCCGCGCCGACGCGTGTGAAGGTGACGAGCGCGGCGACGAGCAGCAGGGGCGGCAGCACCCACGACAGCCGCTCGACGCCGGTGACGAAATCGGCGGCGAGCACGGCCGGCAATGCGGCAGCGAGCACCACACCAAGCAGGCCGAAGCCCTCGCGCGCGGCAGTGAGGCGGGTGCGCAGCCGCGAGGTTCTGCCGACGTCGGCGCCCCAGGCCTGGTAGGCGACGGTGGCCGCCGAGAAGCCGAGGTAGGTGAGCGCCAGCGAGCCGAGCAGCCAGGGCGCGGCATTGGCGCTGGGCGGATTGAGCAGCGCGACGAAGCCGACGGCGAAGGGCAGCAGCGCCACGGCGACCATGGTCGGGCGCGACACGCGATCGGCCAGCCAGCCGAGCCAGGGGTCGACGCCAGCATCGAGCAGACGCGCGCCGAGCAGGATGGCACCGAGCACGGCCAGTTCCATGCCGGCGGTTTCGGCGTAGTAGCGCGGCACGTGGACGTAGATCGGCAGCGCGGCGAAAGCCAGCGGCAGGCCGAGCAGGCCGTAGGAGAACACACGCGCGGTACTCATGATCCGGGCACCGTCGGCCGCAGCAACGCGGCGCGCAATTCGGGTGCGCTGGTGCGCGGGTCCAGCCAGATGCCGAAGAAGGCTTGCGCGAAGTCGGGCTCGTCGATGCGGCCGAGCAGGCGTTCGCCCTGCATGAACACCGCGCCCTCGGGACGATGGTGGCCGACGATGTGATCGCCGGGCTTCACGTTCGGGAAGATGCGCGCCATGCGCTCGCCCCAGTCGGCGAGGCGCGCCTCGTCGGCGACGGTGCGGCGCATCTCCTTGACGCTGGCCTCGGCGATGGCGGTGCCGGCGATGTTGCGCTTGTATTCGAGGCGCAGCATCAGCGGCGGCCGCAGCGGATCGTCGCCGGCCCAGAGCGTCGCCTCGTACACGAGGAAACCGAACCGGCGGAACTCGCCGCTGCCCCAGCGGCGCAGCCTGGCGGGCGCGTCCATCGCCAGGCCGGCCAGCGGCCAGGCGGCGAGCGCGAGCAGCAGGGCGCGCCTCTGTACGCAAATTCGGTCACGCATGAGCAAGCTCGAACTGGACGACGTCGATGTTGCCCGCCAGGAAGCCGGCCTCGCAGTAGCAGAGGTAGAGCCGCCACAGGCGATGGAAGCGCTTGTCGAAGCCGAGCGGCTCGATCTGCGGCCAGTTGGCTTCGAAGGCGTGGCGCCACTCGGCGAGCGTGCGCGCGTAGTCGTGGCCGAAAGCGAACTCGTCCTTCACGACCAGCCCGTGCTTGGCCGCCGCCTTGCGGAAGGCGGCGCGCGAGGGCAGCATGCCGCCGGGGAAGACGTGTTGCTGGATGAAGTCGGTGCCGCGCCGGTAGGCGGAGAACAGGTCGTCGCGGATGGTGATGCTCTGGACCACGGCGCGGCCGCCCCGCTTCAGCGCCTTGGCGACGGTCTGGAAGTAACTCGGCCACCAGCGCTCGCCGACCGCCTCGAACATCTCGATCGAGACGATGTGGTCAAAGCGCTCCGTAGTGTCGCGGTAATCCTGTAGCCGAAAGTCAGCCGTGGCGACACGCCGCTGTGCCCATTCCAGTTGGGCCGGCGAGAGTGTGAGTCCGGTGATGTTCAGGCCGGCGTCGACTGCCATTTCGGCGAAGCCGCCCCAGCGGCAACCGATCTCCAGCACACGTT
>JAEHDA010000172.1 GCA_016880655.1 Rhodocyclaceae bacterium | reverse complement strand
GGCCTGCGCGAATGCCGGCTCGACCTCGTGCATCGGCAGGGCGCGACGCCGCTGCCCTTGCGCTTCGCCGAGGCGACCCGCGACGGCCAGCGCTTCGAGCGCGTACTGCGCGAGCGGCTGGAACGCCAGCAACTCACTGCGCCGGTCGAGCGCCTGCGCCTCGTCGCAGGCTCGGTCGAGGCGCTGCCCGGCAGCAGTGACGGCCTGTTCGACGAAGGCGGCGCGAAGGAGGGCATGGCGGCGCTGGTCGAGCGCCTGCGCGCGCGGTTGGGCGAGGAGCGTGTGTTCGGCATCGCGCCGGTGGCGGAGCATCGGCCGGAGTGCGCGACGCGACAAGCATCCGTCGGTCACTCCGTCATCGCGCCCGTTCCGCCGCGCCCCTTCTGGCTGTTGGTGAAGCCGGAATCGCTGGTCGAAGTCGCCGGCCGGCCGCATCGCCGCGGCCCGCTGCGCCTGCTGGCCGGCCCGGAACGCATCGAGTCGGGCTGGTGGGACCAGGAGGAGGGCGCCGGCGATGGGGTGGGTGATATTCGCCGCGACTACTTCATCGCCCTGACGCAGGACGAGCGCTGGGCCTGGGTGTTCCGCGAGCTGAAGTCGCCGGGCGGCTGGTTTCTGCACGGCTGGTTCGGGTAGCATGGCATTCCTTTTGTCGAAGCCCGCCGCCTTGATTCGAACCCTCTCCCTGCTGGTGTTCTCGGGCGCCGCCTGCGCCCAGGAAGTCGCCTGCCATTACGACTACGGCGGTGAGCCGAAGGTGCTGGTCGCCCGGCCGGTCGCCTCGCCTTACACCGTGCCCGCGATCGCAGTCGGCTCGCATCTGAAATTCCGCGTCGTGTTCCAGAAGGAGCCGCGCGACCTTGCCTCGATCAAGATCTACGCCTACGCCGCGGAAGACGACGGCGCGACGCTGATCCATCAGGCCACCTATCCGTATCCGTTGCCAAAGGTGCGCGGCGCGAAGCCCCGCTACGGCTTCACCGGCCTGCACTCCGCGTTCGAGCCGGCGCTAGGCGCCGAGCTGCAATATTGGTGCGAGATGCGGCCATGAGACTTGCGCTCCTGTTCCTGCTGATGCTGTCCGCCGTCGCACAGGCCGAGCCGCTGCGCCTGGTGTTCGTCGGCGACGTCATGCTCGACGACGGTCCCGGCAAGGTCGTCGCTGCCGGGCGCGATCCGCTGGCGCCGTTCGCCGCGCTGCTGGCCGACGCCGACTACCGCATTGCCAACCTCGAATGCCCGCTGGCCACCACCGGCAAGGCGATCCCGACCAAGATCTACACCTTTCGCGCCGACCCGCGCGCCACGCGCGTGCTCAAGGGCCGCTTCGACGCCGTCTCGGTGGCCAACAACCATTCGGGCGACTACGGCCGCGCGGCCTTCCTCGAAACCCTGTCCGTGCTCGATGCGGCCGGCATCCGCCATTTCGGCGGCGGCCGCAACCTGGCCGAGGCGCATGCGCCGCTGTGGATCGAGCAGAAGGGGCTGCGCATCGCCGTGCTCGGCTACGACGAATTCCTGCCGCGCGCCTTCGAGGCCGGCGCCGATTTCCCGGGCATCGCCTGGAGCGAGGACAGCCACGTGATTGCCGACATCCGCGCCGCGCGCGCGGCCGGCGCCGACGTGGTGATTCCCTTCATGCACTGGGGCTGGGAGTACGAGGGTGGCCCGAACGGGCGGCAGCGGCAACTGGCGCGCGCCATGATCGACGCCGGCGCCGACGCGGTGGTCGGCGGCCATCCGCACGTTACCCAGGGCGCCGAGGTTTATCGCGGCAAGCCCATCATCTACAGCCTGGGCAACTTCGTCTTCGACGGCTTCGAAGCGCCCGAGGCCAGGCTCGGCTGGCTGCTGCGCATGGAGATCGACAAGGGTGGCGTGTCGTCATGGCTGACTCTTGCCGCACGCATGGACGAAGAAGGCACGCCGCATCCCGATCCCGACACCGCGACGCCCTGCGGCAAGCGCGGGCAGGCGGCGGTGGGGCTCTGCCGCGCAACCCCTGAAACGGGTTCCCCGCAACGCTAAACGCCGTACGGGAGCCTGGAGGCCATCATCTTCCTCCGGTCGATCCTGCGCCCGTCGACAATGAACGTTCCGTCGCCAACGGCGTGAATCATGCGCTTCTCCTTGCGTGCCGTATCGATGCATGCGGCAACCGCCTCCAACACGACGATGTTGTGCTTCCTGACGATGTCGATGACCTTGCACTCCAGGTTGGCGAGGCACTCCTTGATCAGGGGCGACGCGACCACCTTGCCCCGCACGGGTGTGAGCTTGAACCTGGCGAACTTGTCCGTGTCTGCCCCGGAGCACGTCCCTATGCCGACCACCTTGTCCAGCATGTCGACTGTGGGAATGGCAATGACGCACTCCCTGTTCTTTCGCAACGCCGCGAAAGAGTGATTCCATGCACCCGTGGTGATGGCAAATACCGGAGTGAAATCCACCACCATGGTCCAGGAGATGGTCATGATGTTGTCCTTCTGCCCATCATGGGTCGTCACGAGGACAACAGGTCCCGATTCCATCAGGGTAAAGGCCTTGCCCAGTTTCAGCTGACGCATCAGTACTCCTCGTGGTCTTCCCTTGGCCCTTGGTCAGGCCAAGCCGGCACGCCCGATGACATCGAGGCGTCGGCGCCAAAGCGAGCGATCAACTGCCAGACGTAGCACGGCGTTTTGTTACAGGGCGACCCGGCTGCTTCTTGGCCCGCGGCTCGGCCAGCCGGCCCGTAACGTACTTGTGGAGAACGCTGGCGATAAGCGTTTGGTACGGAACACCCTCTTCTAGTGCCTTGACTTGAATGTCGCTCAGATCGCCGGAGGACAAGCGAATGTTGACTCGGCGGTCCTTTATGGCCGTGGCGCGCGCTGCTGCCTTGAATTTCGCGAGCTCGGTTTTCGTGGCAACGGACTTCAGTTGGCCCTTTTCATAGGCAGTGAGCACTTCACGTTCGTAGGCATCAATTTTCGGCATCTGTTTCACCTTGGTTCAAATAGTCCCGCGTTGCCTTGCGGCTCGGGATGATGGTCTTGAGGAAGTAATAGTCCTCCTCTTCGACAAACGGCACCAAGTAGGCGTAGTTGTCACACGCGACTACGAGAACGCGCTGCCTGGGGTACTTCGCCTGGCTCGGATGAGCCAAGATTTCCAGCAACCCACCGGCCTCGATTGCAACAACAATGCTCTCGAACGAAATACCCCGCTCTGCTTTGACGGTCTCGTTCTTCTCCGGACTCCAGCGAAATGATTTCATGCGGGCAGCTTACGCTGCTGTGTGCCTTTTGTCACCACACCCAATAGACGC
>JAEHDA010000171.1 GCA_016880655.1 Rhodocyclaceae bacterium | reverse complement strand
GTCGGGCCGGTAGCGGGCGCGCGCTTCGGCGAGCGGGATGGCCTCGATCGCGCTAGTCATGGCTTTCCCGAGCCTGCTTGTCCTGACGCAGTTCTTCGAGGCGATGGATCAGGTTGGGCGGCCGCAAATGGAAGTGCGCCGTGACGCGGCGGCAGAACAGGCCGACGTGCGCGGGTGCGATCTGCTCCGGGCAGGCGTTGTCGCACAGTTCGCACATCACGCATTCGAAGAACATCTCGCCGGCATCGCGGAAGCGACCGGCCGCGGCCAGTACGATCGCTTCCTCGACCTTGATGCCCTTGGGGCAGGAGGCGACGCAGCCGTGGCAATGGCGGCAGCGCGCGGCCTCGGGGAAGATCTCGTGAAAGCGCGACTGGATATCCCAGCTATCGTCGAGGTCGTCGATGTCGTAGTGGTGGCGCGGCGCCGATTGCGGCGGCAGGAACACCACCTCCATACCGGGCTGCACGAAGGTCTGGCAGGCCAGCGCAACGGTGACGTTGTCGTCTTGGCGCAGCAGGATGCGGCAGGAGCCGCACACGCCTTCCAGGCAGCCGACGCCGCGAACGCGCGGTACGCCGTTGCGCCATGCCGCCTCGACGACCGTCATGCCGGCGTGCGCCGGCGCGCGCTGGCCATTGATCGTCAGGTCGAACTCGGTGGCGGGCTCCATTGGCGGACGCTCAGGGGCGAGAGAGGTCGATGATCTGCTTCAGGTCGTAGTCGGCGTGCCCGCCGACGCGCTGCACCAGTTCGGCCATGCGTTCGTCGAGCGTCGGCCGTTCCACCTTGTAGAGCAGGCCGACGGGAATGCGGCCGGCGCGATTGGCCATGTTCACCACGTGCATCGCGGCATCGAGGTCGGTGACGTCGTGCTCGGGCGCCACCTCGTCGCTGGCCTCCTTGAAGCTCTTGGCGTCGTCGATCTCGTTGAAGGTCGGGCAGTGCGACAGCACGTTGATGAAGGCGAAGCCCTTGTGCTCCATGCCTTCCTTGATCAGCCGTGTCGTCAGCTTGGCATTGACGGCATAGGACTGGGCAACATAGCTGGCGCCGTAGGTGAGCATGTACAGCACCGGATCGAGCGGCTCCTCGACGCCGCCGTAGGGCGTGGTGGCCGTCTTCATCTCACGCCGGGAAGTGGGCGAGGCCTGGCACTTGGTCAAACCGTAGACGTGGTTGTCCATCAGCACGTAGGTGACGTTCACGTTCTTGCGCGCCAGGTGCGGCATGTGGCCGCCGCCGATCGAGAAGCCGTCGCCATCGCCGCCCGAGACGACGATGGCCAGGTCGGGCCGCGCCAGTTGCGCGCCGGTCGCGACCGGGCCGGCACGGCCGTGCAGCGTGTGCATCTTGTACGACTTGACGAAGTAGGGCAGCCGCGACGAGCAGCCGATGCCGGAGATGTTCACCAGGAAATTCGGATCGACGCCGACTTCCGACAGCGCGCGCAGCAGGCTGGTCAGCACACCATGGTCGCCGCAGCCGGGGCACCAGAAGGGGCTGAGGTTTTCCTTGTAGTCCTTCGACTGGAGCTGGACCTTGTGCAGATGAGTTTCCGGGGCGTTCATCTCAGCATCTCCTTGACCTTGCGAACGATCATGCCGGGCGTGAAGGGCAGTCCGCCGCAGACGGTGTAAGACTCGGGGCGCAGCGTGGTTTCGGCGCGCACGAAATGCGCGAGCTGGCCCTGGAAATTGACTTCGGGCAGCAGGATGCGTTTGCAGGTGGCGCCGAAGGCTTCGAACTGCTCGGCCGGCAGCGGCCAGAGCAGCTTCGGATAGAAGGCCTTGACCTGAAGGCCTTCGTCGCGCAGGCGGCCGATGGCTTCCCGCACGACGCCGATGGTGCTGCCCCAGGCGATGATGCCAACGTCCGCGCCCCCTTCGCCATCCACCTCGGCAGGCGGGAAATCCGTTGCCACGGTCTTGAGCTTGCCGAAGCGCTTCGCCTGCATGGCCTCATGGTTGGCGGGCGTGTAATTGGGCATGCCCAGTTCGTTGTGTTCGAGGCCGGTGGCGATGTGGGTGGCGCCATGGGTACCCGGGTCGGCCATCGGCGAGATGCCGTCGTCGGTGTGCAGGTAGCGCTTGTACTCGCCTTCACCGTTCCAGCGCTTGCGCTCGATCTTCGCGTAGCCGTCGGGATCGGGATACGGGATGGTCTGGGTCGAAAAGGCCAGCGAACCGTCGGAGAGCAGCAGTACGGGCACCTGGTATTTCTCGGCAAGGTTGAATGCCTGCACGGTAAGGCCGATGCAGTCCTGCACACTTTCCACTGCCAGCACGATGCGGCCGGCGTCGCCATGGCCGCCGTGAATCGCGAGGAAAAGGTCCGACTGCTCGTGCTTGGTCGGCAGGCCGGTCGAAGGGCCGCCGCGCTGCACGTCGACGACCACGCAGGGCGTCTCGCTCATGAACGCCATGCCCAGCATTTCGCCCATCAGCGACAGGCCGGGGCCGGAGGTGGCCGTCATCGCCTTCTTGCCGGCGTAGGAGGCACCGACCACCTGCGAGATCGAAGCGATTTCGTCCTCGGCCTGGATCAGCGTGCCGCCGCGCTTGGGCAAGTGCCTGGCCACGTACTGGGCGATTTCCGTCGCCGGTGTGATCGGGTAGGCGGAGTAGAAGTCGAGTCCCGCGATCAGCGCGCCGAGGCCGATGGCGTGGTTGCCCGACATCACGATGACGTCGCGCTTTTCCCTGGCGTGCTCGACAGTGTAGGGATCGGTCTTGGTTTGCGCGGCGGCGAGCGCGCGGCCGCGCTTGAAGGCAGCAAGGTTGGCCTGCACGACGGACTCGCCCTTGCGGCCGAACTTGGCCGCGATCACTTCGCGCAAGGAGTTATCCGGGATGGCGAACAGTTGCGACAGCGCGCCCAGTGCCACCATGTTCTTGGCGCGCGGACTCTTCATCTCCTTTGCGGTCGCCGTCATCGGGATCGGGTAGGCATGCACGCCTTCCGGGATGTCGGGCTCGAAATCGCCGCCCGGCGAGTCATAAACCAGTACGGTGCCTGGTTGCAGGCGCGTCTGGTTGAGGTCGTAGGCCTCGCCGTTGAGCGCGCACAGGACATCGAAGCTGTCGCCCTGGTTGTAAAGCCGCTCGGAACTGGCACGCAACTGGTACATCGCGTAGCCGCCCTTGATCTCCGCCGGGAAGGTCTTGAAGGTGTAAACGTCCAGCCCGGCCCGTGCGCAGGCCTGGGTGATCATGTCGCCGGCGGAGATGATGCCCTCGCCACCTTCGCCGGCAATTCGAATAATGAGATCGTGCTTGGTCACGACCGCGCTCCTCTTCCCCGATCGCGACTGGAGCAGGCAACCATAAGCCTGACCCGCAGGTAACGATAAAGGATTATTTATATAATGAAGTCAAATACTTGCAACATTATAAGAAGCGCCGTGTCTGCGGGTATCGATAGTTTCGATGGGACGATGGGAATGCTGTTCTGAGGAGCCGGGATGGGCTGGAACCGGTTGATATAATCCGCCTCTTTTCCTCAGGCAACGAGGCATGCTGGTCTTTCGTATCGTTCCCGATCGGGCGATGTCCCCTACCGTGCTGGCCATCGGCAACTTCGACGGCCTGCACCTGGGCCATCGCGCGTTGCTGGAACGGCTGACCGGCAAGGCGCGGGAGCTTGGGCTGCCGGCGTCCGTGATGACCTTCGAACCCCATCCGCGCGAATTGTTCACGCCGGAGCAGGCGCCGGCGCGCCTGACCAGCCTGCGCGAGAAGCTCGGCCTGCTGGAGGCGAACGGCATCGAGCGTACCTACGTGCTCCACTTCAGCCGCAAGCTGGCGGCGTTGACTGCCGAGGAGTTCATCGAAAAGGTGCTCGTGCGCGGCCTGGCCGTCAAGCACCTGATCATCGGCGACGATTTCCGCTTCGGCCGCGGTCGCGGCGGCGACTTCGCCATGCTCCAGCAGGCGGGCGTTGAGCACAACTTCGGCGTTGAGGCGATGCACACCGTCGATATCGATGGCGAGCGCGTGTCGAGTTCGGCGGTACGCGAGGCGCTGTCAGAGGGCAACCTCGAACATGCGGCGCGCCTGCTTGGTCGCCCTTACAACATCTCCGGCCGCGTCGTGCATGGCGACAAGATCGGCCGCCGCATCGGCTACCCGACGGCGAACATCCAGTTGAAGCGCAAGCGCGTCGCACTGAAGGGTGTGTTCGCGGTCACGGTCAGCGGCGTCGACAAGCGCCACCTGCCCGGTGCCGCCAGCCTCGGCGTGCGGCCGACGCTGGGCGAGGGACTGAAGCCGGTACTGGAAGTGCACCTGCTGGATTTCGATCGTCAGATCTATGGCCAGCATGTGACCGTGCATTTCCTTCATAAATTGCGCGACGAGGCGAAGTTCACATCGCTCGAATCGCTGTCGGCGCAGATCGAGCGCGACGTCGCGGCAACCCGAAACTACTTTGCAGACGGCAACCCAAATGGCTGATTACAAGTCCACCCTGAACATGCCCGATACACCGTTCCCGATGCGTGGCGACCTCGCCAGGCGGGAGCCGGGCTGGATCAAACAGTGGCAGGAGCGGCAGCTCTACCAGAAGATCCGCGAGGCGTCGAAGGGCCGTCCGCGCTTCGTGCTGCACGACGGGCCGCCCTACGCCAACGGCGACATCCACATCGGCCACGCGGTGAACAAGATACTCAAGGACATCATCGTCCGCGCCCGCACCCTGGCCGGTTTCGATGCGCCCTACGTGCCGGGCTGGGACTGTCATGGTCTGCCGATCGAGCACCAGATCGAGAAGAAGCATGGCAAGCACCTCGAAGGCAACAAGGTGCGCCAGTTGTGCCGCGCCTTCGCCGCCGAGCAGATCGAGCGGCAGAAGAAGGATTTCATCCGCCTCGGCGTGCTGGGCGAGTGGGACAACCCCTACACCACAATGAACTTCAAGACCGAGGCCGACGAGATTCGCGCCCTCGAAAAGCTGCGCGCGGCGGGGCATCTCTATCGCGGCCTGAAGCCGGTGAACTGGTGCCTGGATTGCCACTCGGCGTTGGCCGAGGCCGAGGTCGAATATGAGGACAAAAGCTCGGACGCCATCGACGTCGGTTTCCCGGTCGCCGATACCGACAAGCTGCGCGAGATCTTCGGCGTCGGCATCAAGCATCCGGCCTACGCGGTAATCTGGACCACCACGCCATGGACGCTGCCGGCCAACCAGGCCGTGTGCGCGCACCCCGATTTCATCTACGACCTGGTCGAGACCGAGAAGGGCCTGCTGATCCTGACGCGTGATCTGCTCGAATCCTCACTGGCGCGCTATGGCTTGCACGGCAAGGCGATCGCCTCGACGATCGGCACGAAGCTGGAAGGCTTGAAGCTGAACCACCCGTTCCAGGAACGCCAGGTGCCGATGATCGTCGGCAACCACGTCACGCTGGAGGCCGGTACCGGCCTCGTGCACACCGCGCCCGCCCATGGCGTGGACGACTACTACGTCGGTAGCCGTTACGACCTGCCGATCGACAATCCGGTCGGTGACGACGGCAAGTTCATCGCCACGACGCCGCTCTTCGCGGGTCTGAGTGTCTGGGAAGCGAACCCGAGGGTCATCGAGGCGCTGGCGCTGAAGGGCGTGCTGCTGCTGCACACGAAGATCCAGCACAGCTACCCGCACTGCTGGCGGCACAAGACGCCGATCATCTTCCGCGCCACCACGCAGTGGTTCGTGCGCATGGACGGCGAACACAAAGTCAGCCTTCGCGGTACGGCACTTAAGGCCATCGAGGACACGCAGTTCTTTC
>JAEHDA010000170.1 GCA_016880655.1 Rhodocyclaceae bacterium | reverse complement strand
TCGATGCTCAGGCGGCCGGTCACGGCAAGCGGATTGAGGGTGACATCGCCATGCCACTGGATGCTCTCGGCGAAGCCGGTCCGCGCAGTGATTTCGTAACGGCCCTGGTCGTTCGGGAGGGTGGACAGATTTTGCAGTTCGATGTCGATCGGGTCGATGCTTACTGCGCGTTCGGGGCTGGTCCGACGGTCGGCGACGTCGACCTGTCCGTCGGTGATGGACAGCACATTGATGTCGATGCGCGGCAGGCCGGACGGCTTCGAGGGCTTCGCGTCCTTGCCCTTCAGTGCGTCGAGCAGTGCGTTCCAGTTGAGCCGGTCACCGGGCATCTCGGCGATCGTTGCCTTCAGTCCGTCGAGACGAATGGCATCGAAGACCAGGGCGGCCCGAACCAGGCTGGTGGCCGAGACATTGACCTCCAGTTTCCTGAAGGCCAGCAAGGGCTTGCCGTCGGGTTCCTGCAAGCTGACGTTTTGGAGCGTCAGGCCGAGTGTCAGGGGGTTGAACTCCGGCCGGTCCATTGCCAGGCGATGACCGGTCCGTTCCGAGATGAACGTCTGTGCCTGCGACTGGACGATCGCGGGCAGGGCCAGCCAGGCGACGACCTCGATCAGGATCAGGACAGCCGCGGCAATGCCGATGGTTCGGCGCGATGGCAGGCGGAAGGACATGGCGATTACCTGAATGGAATTCCGGTTCCGATTCTAGCGCCGCGTTGCCGCGAAAGTCAGGCGTCGCGGGACGCCTGGGCCCGGCCGAGTCTCTCGAACATCAGGTAGACGGTCGGGGTCAGGTAGAGCGTCAGGAACTGCGATACCAGCAAGCCCCCCACTACGGCCATGCCCAGCGGCTGGCGCACCTCGGCGCCGGCGCCCCAGCCGATGGCGATCGGCAGCGTTCCCACCAGCGCCGCCATGGTCGTCATCATGATCGGCCGGAAGCGGATCAGGCAGGCCAGGCGGATCGCTTCCGCCGGCGCCATACCCTCCTTGCGCTGCTTCTCCAGCGCGAAGTCGATCATCATGATGGCGTTCTTCTTGACGATGCCGATCAGCATGATGATGCCGACGAAGGCATAGAGGCTGAGGTCGATGCGGAAGAGGACCAGCGTCAGCAGTGCGCCGAGGCCGGCGGCGGGCAGGCCGGAGAGGATCGTCAGCGGATGGACGAAGCTCTCGTAGAGGATGCCGAGCACGATATAGACCACCACCACGGCGATCAGCAGCAGGATGCCGAGCCCCTTTTGCGAAGCCTCGAAGGCCTGGGCGTTGCCTTGCAGGCTGGTGGCCAGCGTGGCCGGCAGACGCAGCTCGCGCTCCATGGCGCGGATGCGGTCGACGGCGTCGCCGAGAGACACGTCCGGCTGCAGATTGAACGACAGCGTTATCGACGGCAGTTGCCCCAAGTGGTTGACCGTCAGCGCCTGTGTGCCCGTGCTGGCTTGGGCGATGGTGTCGAGCGGCACCAGCTTGCCCGAACCCGCACGCACATGGAGCTTCGACAGCGTCGCGGCGTCGGTCTGGAATTCCGGCGCCACTTCCAGGATCACCTGATACTGGTTGGTGGCAGCGTAGATGGTCGAGATCTGCCGCGCGGCGAAGGCGCTCTGTAGTGCATCCTCCACCTGGCCGAAGGTCAGGCCGAGCGGCGCCAGCTTGCTGCGGTCGATATCCAGCGCCAGGGTCGGACTCTGGTTCTTGAGGTTGCTATTGACGTCGACCAGACCCGGCACCTGGCGCAGCTTGTCGAGCAGCACGTCGTTCCACTGATATAGCTCGGAAAGGCTGCTGCCCTGGAGCGTGTATTGAAACTGGGCGCTGCTGATCATGCCGCCGATGCGGATCGGCGGCGGGTTTTGCAGGAAGACGCGAACGCCGGGCACGGCGCCGAGTTTCGGCCGCAGCCGGGCGATGATCTCGCTGGCCGATTCGTGGCGCTCGCCGCGCGGCTTGAGGTTGATGACCATGGTGCCGGAGTTCAGTGTCGGTCGCGGGCCGCTGGCGCCGACGAAGGAGGCCAGCGTCTTTACGGCCGGGTCGGCGGCGAGGATTTCGGCAACCTTGCGCTGCCGCTCCATCATGGCGGCGAACGACACATCCTGCGGGCCTTCAGTGGAGGCGACGATCTGGCCGGTGTCTCCGCTCGGCAGGAAGTCCTTCGAGATGGTCATGTAGAGGACGATGGTGGCGGCCAGCGTGATGGCGAAAGATGCCATGATCCAGCTCGGCCGGGCCATGGTCCAGGTCAGCGATCGCTCGTAGCCGGCGTGCATTGCGGCGAAGGAGCGCTCGAAAGCCATGAAGAGCGGCCCATGCGCGTCTGGCGCGGCACGGCGGATGTAACGGCTGGCCAGCATCGGCGTCAGCGTCAGCGAGACGATGCCGGAAACGAAGATCGCGGCGCAAATGGTGACGGCGAACTCGTGCAGCAGGCGGCCGACGATGCCGCCCATGAACATGACCGGGATGAACACCGCCATCAGCGACAGGGTCATCGAGACGATGGTGAAGCCGATCTCGCGCGCGCCCTTGATCGCAGCGTCAAGCGGCGCCTCGCCGGCCTCGACGTGGCGGACGATGTTCTCCAGCATGACGATGGCGTCGTCGACGACGAAACCGACCGAAAGCGTCAGCGCCAGCAGCGACAGGTTGTCGAGGCTGTAGCCGAGCGCGTACATGAAGGCGAAGGTGCCGACTACCGAGATTGGCAATGCCAGGCCGGGAATGATGGTGGCCGACAGGTTGCGCAGGAAGAGCAGGATCACCAGGATGACCAGGATGCCCGCCAGGATCAGCGTGAACTGGACATCGCGGATCGCGTCGCGGATCGAGACGCTGCGGTCGTAGTGGACCTGCAACTCGATCGAGGCAGGCAGCGCCTCCTGGAAGGTCGGCAGCACCTTGCGGATCGCGTCGACGGTGGCGACCGTGTTGGCGCCCGGCTGGCGCATCACCGCCAGCATGATGGTGCGCTTGTCGTTGAACCAGGCGGCGACCTTGGTGTTCTCTACGCTGTCGACGACGCGTGCGACTTCCTCCAGCCTTACCGGTGCGCCATTGCGATAGACGACGGTCAGCGGCCGGTAGGCGGCGGCGTCGAGCAGCTGCCCGTTGGCTTGCAGCGCCAGACTCTGGCGGCTGCCGTCAATGGTGCCGAGCGGCTGGTTGACGTTGGCGGCGCGCACGGCCTGCTGTAGTTCGTCGAGGCCGATGCCGCGGGACGCGAGTTGCGCGGGGTCGGCCTGGATGCGCACGGCGTACTTCTGTGCGCCGTACACCTGCACCTGTGCGACGCCCGGAATCGTCGACAACCGCTGTGCGAGCTGCGACTGGGCGTACTCGTCGACGATCCAGGTCGGCAGCGTCGTCGAGTACATGGCGACGAAGAAGATCGGCGAGTCGGCCGGATTGACCTTGCGAAACGACGGCGGCGTCGGCATGTCCGGCGGCAGCGAACGCTGGGCGCTGGCGATCGCCGACTGCACGTCCTGGGCGGCGGCGTCGATGTCGCGGTCGAGCGCGAACTGGAGCGTCACCGTCGTCGCGCCCTGGGCACTGACCGAGCTGATCGAGTCGAGTCCGGCAATGGTCGAGAACTGCTTTTCGAGCGGAGTGGCGACCGCGGCAGCCATGGTTTCCGGCGAGGCGCCGGGCAGCGAGGCCGAGACCGAGATGGTCGGGAAGTCGACGTTGGGCAGTTCCGAAACCGGCAGGGCGCGGTAGGCGATGATGCCGAAGATCAGGAACGCCGCCATCAGGAGCGTCGTCATCACCGGCCGGCGGATGCAAAGCTCCGGAAGTTGCATGGCGCGCCTACTGCTTAGGCTTCGCGTCCGCCGGACGCACCCTGGCGCCGGGTACCAGGCGCAACTGCCCATCGGTCACCACGGTTTCGCCTGCCGAGAGCCCCTCCTTGACTGCGGCGATGCCATGCTGTGTCGCCGCCAGCGTCAGCCTGCGCATCTCGACGGTCTGGTCTTGCTTGACGACATAGACGAAACTGCCGCTCGGGCCCTGCTGGATTGCCTCTGCCGGAACGGTCACCACCTGCATGAGCGTTTCGATGGCCAGCGAAACATCGACGAACTGTCCGGGTGACAAGCGTTCGCCGTCGTTGGCCAGCTGCGCCTTCATCAGCACCGTGCCCGTGGTCGCGTCCACCGCGTTGTCGAGGAAGCGGATCGTACCCGGCATGGGCGTCTTGTCGGCGGGCAGGGAGGCGGTGATGCCGCCCTTGCCCTTCATGCCGGTGCGCAGGCGCGGCAGGTACTTCTCGGGCACGCTGAAAGTGACGAAGATGGGACGGACGCGATTGACGACCGCCAGCGTGGTGTCGTTCGCCTTGACGGCGGTGCCGGGGAAGACCAGCCGCGCGCCGACGATGCCGTCGAAGGGCGCACGCACGGTGGTGTAGCCAAGTTGCAGGCGGGCGAGATCGAGCGCGGCCTGGTCGGCCTTGACTGTGGCTTCCGCACCGGTAACCGCGGCGCGTGCGCTGTCGATGCCGGCATCTGAAACAAAGCCCCGGGCCTTGAGCGAGATGGCGCGCTCGACATCGGCCTGCGCCTTGATGAGCTGCGCCTGGTCGCGGGCAAGCGTGGCCTCGGCCTGGCGCAGTCGCGCCTCGTAATCGGCAGGATCGAGCCGCAGCAGTACCTCACCCTGTGTCACGTGGCGGCCTTCGGCGAAGGCGACGGCCTGGACCTGACCATCGACGCGCGACTTGATGCTGACCGACTCGAAGGCTTCGGCGCGGCCGGTGAGATCGAGCGTCAACGGCACGTCGCGCAATTCCGCCCTTGCCGTCAGGACGGGTACGGGCGGCGGATCCTTCTTCTCCTTGGGTGCGGCGCTACCGCCGAAGTACCACCAACCGCCGGCAACCGCCAGCAGCAAGGCCACTGCGATCGGCTGGAGCCGGCGCAGGGTCATGGCAACAGCAGTTCGCCGGCGAAGAGTTCCGCGACCTGTTCGCGGCGCCGGATCAGGTGGACTTCGTTGCCGTCGACCATCACTTCGGCGGCGCGCGGCCGGGTGTTGTAGTTGGAACTCATCGCCATGCCGTAGGCGCCCGAGGACATCACTGCCAGCAGATCGCCTTCGGCGAGCGCCAGTTCGCGTGCCTGGCCGAGGAAGTCGCCCGATTCGCAGATCGGACCGACGATGTCGTAAATCCGGGCGGCGCTCGGCTTGTCGCCACGGCTGACTTTCACGATGTCGTGCCAGGCGTCGTAGAGTGCGGGACGCATGAGATCGTTCATGGCGGCGTCGACAACGGCGAAATTCTTCCCGGTGCCGTGCTTGAGGGTTTCGACCTGCGTCAGCAGCAGCCCGGCATTGCCCACCAGCGAGCGGCCGGGCTCGAACAGCAGTTGCTCACGGCGGCCGGCCAGTACCTTCAGCATCGGCGCCAGATAGTCGGTGGCGGACAGCGCGTTCTCGTCGCGGTAGCGGATGCCCTTGCCGCCGCCGAGGTCGAGATGCTCGACGACGATGCCGTCGCCGGCCAGTTGGTCGGCAAGTTCGACGATCTTGCCCGCCGCTTCGGCAGCCGGTGCGGGATCGAGCAACTGTGAGCCGATGTGGCAATCGATGCCGGTCACCTTCAGGCCGGGCAGTTCGGCGGCACGGCGATAGAGCGCCGGGGCGTCCTCGATCGGCACGCCGAACTTGGCGGTCTTGAGACCGGTCGAGATGTAGGGGTGCGTCTTGGGGTCGACGTTCGGATTGACACGCAGCGAGATCGGCGCGCGCACGCCGTGGGCAAGGGCGACCTCGTTGAGCTTCTCCAGTTCCGACGCCGATTCGACGTTGAAGCAGCGGATGCCGGCTTCGAGGGCATCTTGCATCTCCGCGCGGTTCTTGCCCACGCCGGAGAACAGGATCTTGTCCGGATCCCCGCCGGCGACCATGACCCGCGCCAGCTCCCCGCCGGATACGATGTCGAAACCGGCGCCAAGATCCGCGAAGAGTTCGAGGATGGCGATGTTGGAATTGGCCTTGACCGCGTAGCAGACCAGCGCGCGGTCGGCGATGCCGTGAGTGGCCAGCGCGGTACGGTAGTCCTCGAAAGCGGCCGTCAGCGCGGCGCGCGAATAGACGTAACAGGGCGTGCCAAAACGACCGGCGATAACATTGAGGGACACGCCTTCCACATGAAGAAGGCCGTCGCGATGGACGAATTGGCTCATCGGCCGGCCTCGCCCGACTTGCTGCTATGATCGATAGGGTCCGCCTTGGGCGGCAGCGTCAGCGGACCGCGGGTGCCGCAGGCGACAAGCAGGAACAGGGCGCTGACGAGAATCGAAATGACACGCATGGCTGGAATCCAAGAGCTGGCCGGCAATGTTAACACGGGGTGATCATGGACGAGCGCGAGTTCAATGCCTTGGCCGATGCGACGCTACGCCGCATCGAGAACGCGATCGATGATTGCTCGGTCGAGGTCGACCTGGAGGTGAAACCGGGTGGCGTGCTGGAACTCGAGTTTGACGACGGCAGCAAGATCATCATCAATCGCCACACCGCAGCACGGGAAATCTGGGTGGCGGCACGTTCGGGTGGTTACCATTTTCGCCCGCGGGACGGGCACTGGATCGCCACCCGCGACGGCGAGGACCTCATGGCGGCGATCGGCCGCTGCATCTCCGAGCAGGCCGGCGAAGACGTCCGCTTCGGCTAGGGGGTTTGCGCGCCGCCCAAGAGCGGGTTCGTCAGCCGCGTTTCTTCCTCGATGGCGGGCAGATGCTCGTGATAGATGAATTCCTGTACCTGGCGCTCGGTTGACGGATCGGTGGTGACGATCGTGGTCAGGCCTTCGGGCTTTGCCGGCAGACGCTCGGGGATGTTCTTGAGCGCCTTTTCCATATAGCCCAGCCAGATGGGCAGCGCCGCGAATGAACCGGTTTCGCCGTTGCCCAGCCGCTTCGGTTGATCGAAGCCGATCCAGGCCACGGCAACCAGATCCGGCTGGTAGCCGCAGAACCATGCGTCTACGTAGTCGTTGGTCGTTCCGGTCTTGCCGGCGATGTCGCCGCGCTTGAGTACTGCCGCCGCGCGCGTGGCGGTGCCTCGTCGGACCACATCCTTCAGCATGCTGTCCATGATGTAGGCGTTCCGCGTATCGATCACCCTCAGGTTCTCATCGCCGGCCTTGACCGGCTGTGAGGCGGCCAGGACATTGCCCCTGTCGTCGGTGATCTGTTTGACGATGTAAGGTTCGATCTTGTAGCCGCCGTTGGCGAACACCGAGTAGGCTGCCACTTGCTGCCATGGTGTGGCCGCGCCGGCGCCGAGCGCCAGCGTCAGGTAGGGCGGATTCTTCTCGGCGTCGAAGCCAAAGCGGGTGATGTAGTCCTGGGCGTAGCGAGTGCCGATCGATTGCAGCAATCGAATCGACACCATGTTCTTCGACTTGGCGAGTGCCGTGCGCAGGGTCATTGGCCCCTCGTACTTGCCATCGTAGTTTCGGGGTTCCCACACTTGCGAGCCCGTTTCCTCGGCGTCAACGGACACCGGCTCATCGGGAATGATCGAAGCCGGCGAGTAGCTTTTTTCCAGGGCCGCCGAGTATATGAAGGGCTTGAAGCTCGATCCCGGCTGGCGCCATGCCTGGGTGACATGATTGAACTTGTTGCGGTTGAAATCGATGCTGCCGATCAACGCCCGGATTTCGCCATCCACGGGGCTTGCCGCAACGAGGGCGGCCTCGACATCGGGGAGCTGGGTGATCTGCCAGGCATTCTTGTCGCCCTTCATGACCCGGATCACCGCGCCCGGGCGGATGCTCCGATTGGTCGGCGCCTTCTTGTCGAGCATGCGGGCCGCAAACTTGAGGCCATCGCCGCTCAGCGAAATTGTTTCGCCGCCGCGAAGGTACGCGGTCACCTGCTTGGCGTCAGCCGTCAGCACGAGGGCCAGCTTCAGGCCGTTGGATTCCTCGAAGTCCTGAAGGCGTTCCTCCAGCGCTTCCTCCTGCGTCTTGTCCAGGCCGCCCAGGTCGACATAGGCTTCGGCGCCGCGGTAGCCGTGGCGCCGATCGTAGTCCAATACGCCGCGCCGTACCGCCTCGTACGCGTATTCCTGGTCCGCCTTGCGTATTGTCGTGAACACGCGCAGACCCATCGCGTAGGTGTCGTCCTGGAATCGCTCATAGACGATCTGCCGTGCCATCTCCGCCACGTGTTCGGCGTGGACGCCGAAATCGTTGATGTCCCGTTTGATACGGAGGGGTTCTGCCTTGGCTGCCTCCAACTGTTCGGGCGAGATGTATCCGAGTTCGTTCATTCGCCTCAACACATAGAGTTGGCGCAGTCGTGCACGCTTCGGATTTGCGACCGGGTTGTAGCTGGACGGCGCCTTGGGGAGGCCGGCGAGCATCGCCGCTTCGGCAATGCTGATTTCCGACAGCCCCTTGCCGAAGTAGATCTGCGCCGCGGCGGCAAAACCGTAAGCCCGCTGACCGAGGTAGATCTGATTCAGGTACAACTCCAGGATTTCGTCCTTGCTGAAGTTGTTCTCGATCTTGAAAGACAGCAGCGCTTCATATAGCTTCCGCGTCAGCGTCTTTTCCGAGGAAAGAAAGAAGTTCCTGGCGACCTGCATGGTGATCGTCGAAGCCCCTTGCCGCTTACCGCCGCCGATCAAGTTGGAATAGGCTGCGCGCAAAATCCCCAGGCTGTCGATGCCGGAATGCTGATAGAAGCGTTCGTCTTCGGCGGCAAGGATCGCCTGCTTCATGGCTGGCGGTACGTTCTGGATTGGGACGAGGCTCCGTCGTTCCTCGCCGAACTCGCCTATGAGGTAGCCGTCCGCGGTATATACGCGCAGCGGGATCTTCGGCCGATAGTCCGTCAGCGAGTCGAGCGACGGAAGTCGCGGGTAGGCGAGAATGACCAAGATGCCAAGGAGGGCAATGCCAACCAGTAGTCCGCCAACGAGTAGCGCGACAGGAAGCAATACCCAACGCAAGGGATGGGGCGAAGGATGCGCCAAGGTGAGTTCGGAGGCTTGAGGGGGAGGGGAGGAAAGCGTGTCGATTATATCGAGCCACTTTCTGCGACCAATGAGGAAATTACCCTAAAAAATTTCCCTTTACACCCGATATAGTTGTTGATAGCATCTGAAGTGAATTATGCGTAATACTCCTAAGTCAAGGTTCTGAAAGGGAAAAACACTTGCAGGTCGATCTTTCGATCTTCAATCCCAAGGCACGGCCACTGATCGGACTCGACATCAGCACGTCGGCGATCAAGATGGTCGAGTTGACCGAAAGTTCCAAGGGAGAGTTCCGTCTCGAACGCTATGCGATCGAGTATCTGCCGAAGGATGCGGTCGTCGACGGGAATATCGTTAACTTGGAACAAGTCGCGGAGGCGGTCCGGCGCTGCTGGAAGCGCCTTGGGACGGCTACCAAGTACGTGGCGATGTCGTTACCGACTGCGGCGGTGATCACCAAGAAGATCATTCTGCCCGGCAACCTTCGGGAAACCGAGATGGAGGTTCAGGTCGAATCGGAAGCCAATCAGTACATCCCGTTCGCGCTTGACGAAGTCAATCTGGATTTCCAGGTAATCGGCCCGGTGCCGTCGAGCCCTGATGAGGTCGAGGTGCTTATCGCCGCCTCCCGCAAGGAGAAGGTCGAGGACAGGGTGGCCTGCGCCGAGGCGGCCGAACTAAAGCCGCTGGTAATGGACGTTGAGTCTTTTGCCGTGCAGGCCGCGTTCAATCTGGTGTTGGCCCAGTTGTCCGCCAGGGGTGATGATCAGGTCGTTGCTCTGGTGGATGTCGGTGCCGTGGCGACCAAGGTGATGGTCATGCGTGGAGATCAACTGGTGTACAGCCGCGAGCAGGCGTTCGGTGGCGGCCAGCTGACGCAGGACATCATGCGCGCCTACGGCATGAGCAGCGAGGAGGCCGAGGCGGTGAAGCGTTCGGGTTCTGGCCCGGAGAACTATGAACCCGAGCTGCTGCGGCCATTCGTTGAGAACCTCGCACTTGAGGTGTCGCGCGCCCTGCAGTTCTTCTTCTCCTCCACACAATTCAATCAGGTGCATCACATCATTCTGGCTGGCGGATGCGCGGCAATTCCGGGAATCGATGAAATCGTCGCAACGCGGACCCAGGTTCCGACAGTGATTGCCAATCCGTTCGCCGGCATGGTGCCGTCGTCGCGAATCAGGCCCCGCCAGTTGATGGCGGACGCGCCGTTACTGATGGGCGCTTGTGGCCTTGCTTTGAGGAGGTTTGATCAGTGATCAGGATCAACCTACTGCCCCATCGGGAGGAAAAGCGCAAGGCGAGACGCGAGCAGTTTTACGCGTTGGGCGGCCTGATGCTGGTACTCGGTGGCGTTATCTGGTTCCTTGGCTTTACTGTCATCAACGGATACATCTCCAGCCAGGAAAGCAAGAATACGTTCCTGAAGTCCGAGATTGCCGTTCTGGACAAGCAGATCGATGAAATCAAGAAACTGAAGGAGCAGACGGAAGCCCTTCTGGCGCGCAAGCAGGTCATCGAGTCGTTGCAGGCCAATCGTGCAGAAACTGTTTACCTGTTCAATGAGCTTGCGCGGCAGGTTCCGGCAGGCATTTACTTGCGTTCAGTAAAACAGGCCGGCCAGAAGATTACCCTTGCCGGTTATGCGCAATCCAATGCCAGAGTGTCGACGCTGATGCGGAACCTGGATGAATCGCCGTTGCTGGAAATGCCGCAACTTGTCGAGATCAAGGCGGTGACCATCGATCGGCGTCGCCTGGGTGAATTCAGCCTGAATGTGTCGTTTACCCGGCAGACGGCGGAAGATTCCAAGAAACCCCGTGGGCCAGTGTCGGCAGCGGGCTCGTCATCGAAGACGGACAAGAAGCCATGAAGGCGCCGACTGTGCCGAAAATCCAGTTGCCAGCGATGGACCTCAAGACTCTTGTCGCCGACTTCAGGACGCTGGACCCCAAGGATCCGGGATTATGGCCGGTACTTCCTCGCATCATCATCCTGTTCGGGATTCTGCTGTTGGTCCTGGTTCTGGGATGGTGGTTCGGCTGGCGGGTACAGTTGGACGAACTTGATACCAAGCGCCAACAGGAAGCCACCTTCAAGGAGGAATGGCGCACGAAGAAGGCGCAGGCGGTCAATCTCGAGGAGTACCAGAAGCAATTGGCCGAGATCAATCGCTCATTTGGCGCGCTGCTCAAGCAATTGCCGAACGCCTCCGAGATGGAGTCGCTTCTGGTTGATATCAACCAGGCCGGCCTCGGGCGCGGCCTGCAATTCGACCTTTTCAAGCCCGGTACGGAATCGCAGCGGGACTTCTATGCCGAACTGCCGATCACGATCAAGGTGGGCGGGTCCTACCACGATCTGGGAGCGTTTACCGGCGACATCGCAAAGCTTCCGCGCATCGTGACACTTAACGACATTGATGTAGCGATGGCCAAGGACGGCGGACTCACCATGTCAGCGGTCGCGAAGACCTTCCGTTACCTTGATGAGGAAGAGATTGCCCGCCAGCGGAAAGACAAGCTGGCGAAAGAAAAGGCAAAGGGAGGGAAGAAATAGCATGCGCGCCCGTTCCTCTGTTGTCTTCGCGGCGGCCCTGCTGGCAGCCTGTGGCGGGGACGAGCATCAAGACATCAAAGCGTGGATGGTGGAGGTGTCGAAGGACATGCATGGTCGCGTTCAACCGATACCGGAAATCAAGCCGTTCCCGATTGTTTCCTACGATGCCGGTGATCTGCCCGAACCATTCAGTTCGGGCAAGGTGGTCCCGGAGAAGCGCACCGGTGGCGGCGGTATTCAGCCGGACTTTGATCGCCCCAAAGAGCCGCTTGAAGCCTATCCGCTGGAAAGCCTGAAGATGGTTGGTGTCGTTCGCAAGAGCAAAGCATTGCATGCGTTGATCCAGGTCGATGGTGCGGTGCACCAGGTTCGGTTTGGCAATCACTTGGGACAGAGCTTTGGCGTGATTACATCGATCACTGACGCGCAGGTGAGTGTCAAGGAACTGGTGCAGGACCCCAGCGGCCAGACGGCGGACTGGGTAGAGCGGATCGCCACCCTGCAGTTGCAGGATCAAGCCCAGCCGCAGAAGGAGGCAAAAAAATGAAACCCCGACATCTTGGGTTATTGGCCCAATTTCTTGCAGTGCTGACCCTGTCCGGCGCTGCCTATGCGCAGCAAGCCGCCTCAGCCAGCGCCGAAGCCGTCGCTGCGAACAGCATTGAATCGCTGGTCGTTGCTCAGCAGGCGGGCAACACCATCGTCAAGGTCGATCTCAAGCAAGCGCTGGCCAAGGCGCCGTCCAGTTTCAGCGTTGCGAATCCGGCCCGGGTGGTTTTCGACTTCAGCGGGACTGCCAATGCACTGGGACGGTCCGTGCAGCAGGTCAACGAAGGAG
>JAEHDA010000169.1 GCA_016880655.1 Rhodocyclaceae bacterium | reverse complement strand
GTGCGAGTTCCGCAGCCCCGCTTGCTTGCGGTTGAGCGAGGGAACCCCGCAGGGGCGGCAAACCGGGGTCGCCTTTATCTTTGGTTACTTTCTTTTTGGCGAAGCAAAAGAAAGTAACTAGCTGCCGGGCTACCCCCGGCGGTGTTGATTTTGATTTTTTATTGCTGATTACCGCTATGCCCGTTTCCCTCTCCCAAACCCTCTCCCGCAAGCGGGCGAGGGAGCAATCGAATCGCTACGCGAGTTTTTCTTCAATTGAAGCCCTTCATCGGTGACGGCCCCATCTCCACTAGCTGCGCAACATAATCGTTGATGAACTTTGCCACGCGCTCGTTATCGGTGATCGCCACTTCATAACTGGACACACGTTCCGGCTCCAGTCCCATGCCTGTCAGCGTGTCGCCGATTTTGCTCATGCGGTAGCTGGCAAGCTCCGAACCCTTGACAAAGTGGCACTGGTAGTCGTCGCCCTTCTTGCAGCCCATCATCATTACGCCGTCGTAGCCGGCGTTCAGCGCGTCCGTGATCCAGATCGTGTTGACCGAGCCGAGGCAACGCACCGGAATGGCGCGGATGTAGGCGGAGTAGGAGTGGCGCTGGATGCCGGCCATGTCGAGCGCCGGGTAGGCGTCGTTTTCGCAGGCAAGCAGCAAGAGCCGCGGCTTTTCGTCGGACTGGTCGGGCACGTTGACCGCCTTGATCTGGCTGCCGACGGTATCGACCGAGTAGTTCTCGAAGGAGATTACGCGCACCGGGCAGGCGCCCATGCAGGTGCCGCAGCGGCGGCAACGCTCTTCGTTGAACTTCGGGAAACGCTTCTCGTCCTCGTCGATGGCGCCGAACGGGCACTCGACCGTGCAGCGCTTGCACTGCGTGCAGCCTTCGAGGCGAGCCTTCGGGAACGACAAGTCCCAGGCGCGCGGATGTGCAGCGCGGCCCTTCTCGACGTTCTCGACGGCCTGGATCGCCTTCAGGGCGGCGCCGGTGGCGTCTTCCTGGGCCTGCAACATGTCCATCGGGCGCCGGACCGGGCCGGCAGCGTAGATGCCGGTGCGGCGCGTTTCATACGGGAAGCAGATGAAGTGCGAGTCGGCGAAGCCGTACTTGAACTGCGGCATGTCCGGGCCCTGGCGGTATTCCAGGTTCAGCACCGAGCTCTTCTTCATCTCGATCGTCTTGGCCTTGGCCGTTTCGTCGCCGCCATCGGCCAGCGTGACCACTGCCGTCCAGTCATCCAGATTGACGCCCGCGTTCGGCACCTGGCCGGTCGCCAGCACCACCAGGTCGGCATCAACCGAGGTGTCCTCGTCGAGGATCAGGTCCTTGAAGTCGACTTTGCAGCTATTGCCGCCGGCAACGGCATTGACCTTGCCCTTGGTGAAGATCACGCCCTTCTGCTGGGCGCTGCGGTAGAAGTCCTCGCCCATGCCCGGAACGCGCAGGTCCTGGTACATGACGACGGTGTCGACGTCCGGGTTGGCGTCCTTGAAGTACATCGCCTGCTTGATGCTGGTGGCGCAGCAGTGGCCGGAGCAGTACTCGAGGTGCGTGCCATTGCCGTTGCCGCCGGAGCCGCGCTGGCCGGCGCATTGCACGAACACCACGCTTTTCACTTCCTTGCCGTCGGCGCGCTTGATGGCGCCGCCGTTGGCCGACTTGGCCAGGGCTTCGAGCCCGGCTTGGTCGACCACGTTGGCTTGGCCGCCACCGAGTTCGGGCAGCTTATTGACGTCGTAGGGCGTGAAGCCGGTGGCCTGGACGATGGCACCGACCAGTTCCTCGGTGACGGCACCGGATTCCTGGGCGACCTTGATGTTGAAGCGGCCGGGTGCGCCGGCGGTCTCGGTGACCGTCGAATTGAGGTGCACCTTGATGCGCGGATTGTTGCCGACCCTGGCGGCCATTTCATCGACGCCGGTCGGTTGCGGTTCGGCATACGGGCCGCTGAACGGCACGCGCTTGACGAGGTTCTTCGCGAAACCGCCGAGCGCATTGGACTTTTCGACCAGCACGACTTCGTAGCCGGCATCGGCCGCAGCCAGCGCCGAGGTCATGCCGGAGATGCCGCCACCGACGACCAGGATGCGTTTGCTGGAGGACTCCTTGACGTTGCCGCCGGGCACGATCATCTTCTTGACTTCGGCGCAACCCATGCGGACGTAGTCTTCGGCCATTTCCTGGCGGATTTCGTCATGGTCGGAGCCTTCGGCGACGATCCAGATCACGCCCTCGCGCAGGTTGGCGCGCGAGATGGCGATGCCGGGGAAGCTGAACGCTTCGGTCTTGGCGCGCCGCGAGCAGGCGGCGATGCAGACGTGGGTGACGCCGTTGTTGGCGATGTCGTCCTTGACCATCTGGACGCCTTCGGCGTTGCACAGGAAGGCGTGGCTCTTCACCTCGGCCATCTTGCCGTCCTTCTTGGCGGCGCCTTCCAGGCCCTTGACATCGAGCACGTCGCCGATGCCGCAGCCGGTGCAGATGTAGGCAGCAGTTTTCATTTCGGCCATGGTTACGCGGCCTCCGTCGAAGCAGACTTGTGGATTACCTGGATGGCCTTCAGCGAGGCGGCGGTCGCGCTTTGCACGGCGCGGTTCACATCCAGCGGGCTGGAAGCCGCGCCGGCACCGAACATGCCGCCGTCCTTCGAGCCTTCGATGAAGTTCGACGAGTCCTGGATGATGTCGGCCGGCAGCTTGACACCGGTCACTTCCGGCTCCATGCCGACAGCGAGGACGACCAGGTCGTGCTCGGTGGCGTAACGGTGATAGCCCTCGGTGTTGACGCCGTGCAGGACCGGATTGCCGTTCGCATGGTTCTCGGCGATGCGGGCGACCTTGGACTTGACGAAACTGACCGTCGAATCCTGCCAGACCTTGGCATAGAAGTCCTCGAAGCGGTCGATGGCACGGATGTCGATGTAGTAGACCGTCGATTTGCCGCCGTCGCCGAAGGCTTCACGCACGTATTGGGTTTGCTTCAGCGTCGCCATGCAGCAGATGCGCGAGCAGTGGCGCAGGTAATTCTCGTCGCGCGAGCCGGCGCACTGGATGAAGGCGATGTTCTTCGCTTCCTTGCCGTCGGAGGGGCGCAACAGCTTGCCGCCGGTGGGGCCTTGCGGATCGGCCAGGCGCTCGAACTCGACGCTGGTGATCACGTTGGCGTAGCGGTCGTAGCCGTAGGGCTGGATCTTGTTGGCGTCGAATGGCCGCCAGCCGGTTGCCCAGACCACGGCGCCGACGTTGAGTTGAACCGATTCTTCCTTCATGCCGAGGTCGACGGCGCCGTACTTGCAGGCCGCCTTGGCCTTCTCGCCTTCGCCGTTGGCGACGATGGAGGCATCGATCACATAGCGCTGCGGGTAGGCCATGACGTGCGGCAGGTAGGCCGCCTTGACCTTGCCGAGCCCGTAGTTGAATGCGTCGGCGACCTCGGTCGTCACGGCCTTGCCGCAATCGCCGCAGGCGGTGCAGTTCTCATTGACGTAGCGCGGCGCGACCTTCAGCGTGACGCTGTAGTTGCCGCGCGAGCCGGCGACGGCGGTGACCTCGGTCATCGTCATCACTTTCACGTTCGGATTGCCCTTGAGGCGCCTGAGGTTGATTTCCAGCCCGCAGGTCGGATGGCACATCTTGGGGAAGTAGCGGTAGAGCTGGGCGGTACGGCCGCCGAGCGTCGGGGTCTTCTCGACCAGGATGACCTGTTTGCCGCATTCGGCTGCCTCGAGCGCGGCTGTCATGCCGCTGATGCCGCCGCCCACGACCAGGATCGTCTGGTTGGTTGCGATTGAAGCTGTCACAGCTAGCCTCCGGGAAAAGAGTGTTCGGAAGAACGGCCGCGATTCTACCGTGGCGGCAGGGAGGGCCGACTTGCGAAAGGTCAACCGGCCGGGAAAAATCTTTCTATCTGCAAATAGACGTACAGAATCGGTGGCAACGTCAGGGCGGCGTCGGTCTTACTTCGAAAGTCAGCGATGACAGATCGCCGAAGATCCAGGTTGCTTCAGGCGCCCCGAGGCCGGCGACGGTGCCGGGGTTGACCACCCAGGTCTGCCCGCCCTTGATGTTGGCTTGTTGGCGGACTTCCGGTTTGTGGCTGTGGCCGCAGCAGACGAGATCGTAATCGCCGGTGCAGGCCATGGCATGGCCATAGTGTGGGTAATGCGTGATGAAGATGCGTCGGTGCCCGAGCGTGATCATCGCGTCATGGCCGTGATAGTTGAGCAGGCCGTCGGAGTGGCAGGCCATGCGCGCGATGGCCACCGGGTCGCCGAGGTTGTTGCCGTGCACGGCGTGGATCGGCAGGCCGAGCTTGATGGAGGCCTTGAGGGTGTTGCCGCCGATGATGTCACCGCAATGGATGACGGCTTCTGCGCCTTCGGCCCTGGCCGCTTCGACGGCCTTGGCCAGCAGCGGACCCCGATCGTGGCTGTCCGAAACGATGCAGACCTTCATCAGATCACCAGCGGGCCGGTATACCCGTCCCCGCTGTCTTCCTTGATGTCGAGGCGCGTCATGCCGGAGCGGATGCCCTTCATCTCTTGCTCGTGGTCGGCCTGCACCTGAAGCAGGGTGATGATGCAGTCGCCGAGGTTGTCGAAGCTTTCCTTGCCGGTGCCGTACTGGGTCGTTTCGCTATAGAAGAATTGCGCCTTGTAGCGGTTGTCGGACAGCTTGAAGGCGACGAAGTGCGCGCCGCGTTCTTCCCAGTAGATGACGGGGCAGGTGGTCAGGTCTTCGCTTTCCGGATCGAGCTGAACTTCGGCTTCGGCGGTTTGCAGCGCGACCATGCGACCGTAGCGCTCGAAGAGTGTCTGGTTGACCAGCTTTAATTCGCTGCCGGTGAAATCGGGGATGGTGTTTGCCATGGCTTATCGGTAAATCAAAATGTTCGGGTTGTTGATGCAGATCAATCCCTGCGAGAATATCTCAAAACCCTGATTAACCCTATCCCCCATCCCGACTACACCAATGCCCGCCGTCGAAGAAATCAAGAAGACCACCTGCTACATGTGCGCGTGCCGGTGCGGCATCCGCGTGCATCTGCGCGACGGCGAGGTGCGCTACATCGACGGCAATCCGGCTCATCCGCTCAACAAGGGCGTGATCTGCGCCAAGGGCAGTTCGGGCATCATGAAGCAATACTCGCCGGCGCGCCTGACCAGGCCCCTGCGCCGCAAGGCCGGTGCCGAGCGCGGCGCGGGCGAGTTCGAGCCCATCTCGTGGGACGAGGCCTTCTCGACGCTCGCCGAGCGGCTCGGCAATATCCGCGCGACCGACCCAAAGAAATTCGCGCTGTTCACCGGCCGCGACCAGATGCAGGCGCTGACCGGCCTGTTCGCACGCCAGTTCGGCACGCCCAACTACGCGGCGCACGGCGGCTTCTGTTCGGTGAACATGGCGGCGGGCATGATCTACACCATCGGCGGTTCGTTCTGGGAATTCGGCGGCCCCGATCTCGATCGCGCCAAGCTGTTCGTGATGATCGGCACCGCCGAGGACCACCATTCGAATCCGATGAAGATGGCGCTTGCCAAGTTCAAGCGCGATGGCGGCCGCTTCGTTTCCATCAATCCGGTCCGCACCGGCTATTCGGCCATCGCCGACGAGTGGGTGCCGATCCGTCCGGGCACCGATGGCGCGTTGCTGCTGGCCTTCCTGCACGAGATCGTCGCCAAGGGTCTCTACGACCGGGACTTTCTGGTCCGCTACACCAATGCCGGCCAGCTGGTGAATGCCGACGAGAAGAGCGACGAGTTCGGCATGTTCCTGCGCACGGAGGTGCCCGAGGAAGAGGCCTGCTACGACCCGCAGGACAAGCTCTGGTGGGACCGCAACACCGACAAGCCGGTGGTGACGCACCAGCCGGGCGCCGATCCGTTCCTGTTCGGCGAGTTCAAGCTGGCCGACGGCACCCCCGTCAAACCCTCGTTCCAGTTGTTGCAGGAGCGCGTTGCCGAATACACGCCCGAGTGGGCCGAGGGCGTCACCGGTGTGCCGGCCGAGACCATCCGCCGCCTCGCCTACGAGATGGGCGTTACCGCGCGCGACCAGCGCATCGAACTGCCGATCGCCTGGACCGACTCATGGGGCGTCGAGCACGACACCGTCACCGGCAATCCGGTGGCCTTCCACGCCATGCGCGGCCTGGCGGCGCATTCGAACGGCTTCCAGACGATACGCGCGCTGGGCATCCTGATGTCGCTGCTCGGCACCATCGACCGGCCCGGCGGCTTCCGCCACAAGGTGCCGTTCCCGCGGCCGATTCCGCCTTGCGCACGCACGCCGAACCATCCGAAGGCGGTGCAGCCGAACCGGCCGCTCGACGGCATGGCGCTCGGCTGGCCTGCCGATCCCGACGATCTGTTCGTCGACGAGAACGGCGGCCCGGTGCGGCTCGACAAGGGCTTCTCCTGGGAATACCCGCTGTCGGTGCACGGCCTGATGCACAACGCCATCACCAATGCCTGGCGCGGCGATCCGTACAAGATCGACACGCTGCTGATCTTCATGGCCAACATGGCCTGGAACTCGACCATGAATGCGGTCGAGGTGCGCAAGATGCTCAACGACAAGGACACAGAGGGTCCAAATGCGGGCGAGTACAAGATCCCGTTCATCGTCGTCGCCGATGCCTTCCAGTCGGAGATGACTGCCTTCGCCGACCTCATCCTGCCGGACACGACCTACCTCGAACGCCATGACGTGATGTCGATCCTCGACCGGCCGATCTCGGAATTCGACGGCCCGGTCGATTCCGTGCGCATTCCCGTCGTGCCGCCGATGGGCGAGTGCAAGCCCTTCCAGGAAGTGCTGATCGAACTGGGCTCGCGCCTGAAGCTGCCCGCGTTCGTGACCAAGGATGGCAATCGCAAGTACCGCGACTATCCCGACTTCATCGTCAATTTCGAGACCGAGCCCGGCTCCGGCATCGGCTTCCTGTCCGGCTGGCGCGGCAGGGGCGGCGAGAAACACCTGCGCGGCGAGCCGAATCCGAACCAGTGGGAAATGTATGCGAAGAACGATTGCGTCTTCCACTACGAACTGCCCAAGAGCTACCAGTACATGCGCAACTGGAACCAGGGCTACCTCGAATGGTCGCAGCGCAACCGCATCACGCGCTACGCCGAGCCGATCCTGATCAATATCTACTCCGAGGTCTTGCAGAAGTTTCGCGCTGCGGCGCAGGGCAAGGGCTACACGCGCAAGCCGCCCGCGCATCTGGCCAAGCGCGTCGAGACCTACTTCGATCCGCTGCCCTTCTACTACGACACGCTGGAAGGACAGGTGACGGACAAGCACAAGTATCCGCTGGCGGCGATCACGCAGCGGCCGATGGCGATGTACCACTCGTGGGATTCCCAGAATGCCTGGCTGCGTCAGATCCACGCCCACAACTACCTCTTCATCAATACGCACACGGCGCGTGTCAGCGGCATCGAGGACGACGACTGGATCTGGGTCGAGTCGCAGTGGGGCAAGGTCAAGTGCCAGGCCCGCCATTCCGAGGCCGTCGAGCCGGGCACGGTGTGGACCTGGAACGCCATCGGCAAGGC
>JAEHDA010000168.1 GCA_016880655.1 Rhodocyclaceae bacterium | reverse complement strand
GCCTACATCGACCACCCGAGTTTCGGCATGGCGCTGGTCGGCCGCCTGCTCGAAGCGCAGGGCTTCCGCGTCGGCATCATCGCCCAGCCTGACTGGCATTCCGCCGACCCGTTCCGCGCGCTGGGCAAACCGAACCTGTTCTTCGGCGTCACCGCCGGCAACATGGATTCGATGGTCAATCGCTACACGTCCGAACGCAAGATCCGCTCGGACGACGCCTACACGCCCGATGCCGCGCCGGATCGCCGTCCGGACCGCGCCACGGTGGTGTACGCGCAGCGGTGCCGCGAAGCATATTCGGACGTGCCGCTGGTGATCGGCGGCATCGAGGCGTCCTTGCGCCGCATCGCCCACTACGACTACTGGTCGGACACGGTACGCCGCTCCATCCTGCCCGATTCGAAAGCGGACTTGCTGCTGTTCGGCAATGCGGAGCGCGCGCTGGTGGAACTCTCGCATCGCCTCGCCAAGGGCGCAAAGATCGGCGAAATCCGCGATCTGCGCGGCACGGCTTTCATGGTGCCGCGCGACTGGACACCGGACGACTGGAAAGTCAGCCGTGGTGATACGCCGCCTGCGCGAGAAGATACCGCGGTTCGCCTGCCCGCCTATGAGGAGGTGAAGGACGACCCGCTGCGCTATGCGGAAGCGTCGCGCGCATTCCACCTCGAATCCAATCCCGGCAACGCCCGCTGCGTCGTCCAGGCTCACGGGGAACGGGACGTGTGGCTGAATCCGCCGCCGATTCCGCTGACGACCGCGGAGATGGACCACGTCTACGGCCTGCCCTACTCCCGTGCCCCGCACCCGTCGTACGGCGGAGCGAAGATTCCGGCCTGGGAAATGATCCGCTTTTCGATCAACATCATGCGCGGCTGCTTCGGCGGCTGTACCTTCTGCTCGATCACCGAGCACGAAGGGCGCATCATCCAAAGCCGATCCGAAGACTCGATCCTGCATGAGATCGAGGCAATCCGCGACAAGACGCCAGGCTTCACGGGCATCATCTCCGACCTCGGCGGACCGACCGCCAACATGTACCGCATGGCCTGCAAGGACGCGAAAATCGAGTCCGCCTGCCGCCGCCTCTCCTGTGTCTATCCGGGCGTCTGCGAGAACCTGAACACCGACCACTCGGCGCTGATCCACCTCTACCGCGAAGCCCGGCAACTGCCCGGCGTGAAGAAGGTGCTGATCGGCTCCGGGCTACGCTACGACCTCGCGGTGCGCTCGCCCGAGTACATCAAGGAGCTGGTGACGCACCACGTCGGCGGTTACCTCAAGATCGCTCCCGAGCATACCGAGGCCGGCCCGCTGTCGAAGATGATGAAGCCGGGCATGGAGAGCTACGAGAAGTTCAAGCGCATGTTCGACGCTGCGTCGAAGGCAGCCGGCAAGGAACAGTACCTGATCCCGTACTTCATCGCCGCGCACCCGGGCACCACCGACGAGGACATGCTCGAACTGGCGCTCTGGCTGAAACGCAACGGCTTCCGGCTCGACCAGGTGCAGACCTTCCTGCCCACGCCGCTGGCGATCGCCACCGCCATGTGGCATACGGAGAAGAATCCGCTCAAGCGCGTGTCGCCGGAAGCGGAAACCGTGGCCGTGGCGCGAGGCGGCCGGAGTCGCCGCCTGCACAAGGCCTTCCTGCGCTACCACGACGCCGAGAACTGGCCGCTGCTGCGCGAGGCGTTGAAGCGCATGGGCCGCGCCGACCTGATCGGCAACGGCAAGAAGCATCTGGTGCCGGCCTGGCAGCCCGGCATTGCCACGGCGCGACGTATTGACGCAGGCGGCAGTCGCCCTATGATGAAGGGGCTGTTAAAACAAGGTAGCCAGCCCAAACAGAGGAGACATTGATGAGCAAGCTGTTTTTCATTCTCTGGCCGTCGTTCCTGGTCGCGGGCATTGCCGAGATCGTGTTCTTCACGATCGTCAATCCGCAGGAACTGTACCTGCTCGGCCAACCCGTGGACTTCTCTGCGCTCGCCACGTACTCGATCGGCTTCTTTGCCTTCTGGGGCGTTTGCGCCGCCTCCAGTTGCGCGACCTGTTTCTTCCAGCGCAAGGGCAGGGACATCAACGACGAAACCATCAGCCGCACCGCCCCGCCCGCTTGACTGGCGGCGCGGGCGGCTGCGTTGGATCAAACGCAGCCGGTCGGCTTGGGCATGCCCGCATAGCGGGCGGCCTGCTTGGCCGGGCCGTAGGGGAAGAGGTCGAACAGGTATTTCTTGTCCGACCATTCCTCGCCCAGGTCACCACCGATGTTCTTGGTCATGACGCGCAGGTTCGGCGCGGTGCCGTTTTCCTGGTAGTAGGCGCGGATCCAGTTCAGGAGCTGCCAGTGCCGTTCGGTAAGTTCCAGTTCGTCCTGCTTCGACAGGACCTCGGCGACTTCCTCCGACCAGTCCTCAAGATTGGCCAGGTAGCCTTCCGCATCGGTTTCG
>JAEHDA010000167.1 GCA_016880655.1 Rhodocyclaceae bacterium | reverse complement strand
GGCATCGCCCTCGGTCCGCACGGCGCGGCGGTGCTCGCCGCGAGCGAACAAGTGGCGGGCTTCGCCGAGTTCGGGGTCGTATTCCTGATGTTCTCGATCGGCCACGAATTCAGCTTGCAGCGACTCAGGGCGATGCGTTCGCTGGTGTTCGGCTTCGGCAGCGCGCAGATGGCGCTGACCGTCGCCGGCAGCATGGCGGTCGCCTGGTTCGGTTACGGCCAGGGCTGGCGCGCCGGTCTGGCCATCGGCCTCGCCGTGGCCATGTCGTCCACCGCCATCGTCGCCAAGCTTCTGTCTGAGCGCTTCGAGCTGCATTCCCGCTCCGGCCGCCAGACCATGGGCGTGCTGCTGTTCCAGGATCTCGCCGTCGTGCCCTGCCTGCTGCTGCTGCCAGCGCTGGCCAATCCCACCGAGGACTTGTTGCGGGCGATGTCGCTGGCGCTGGTGCAGGCCGCCTTGGTGCTCGGCGTACTCATCTGGGCCGGCCAGCATTTGATGCGGCGTCTCTACGACGTCGTCGCCGCGCGCCGGTCCGAAGAGCTGTTCGTGCTCGCCACGCTCTGGGTGGTGATCGGCCTGGCCTACGCCACCGGCTCGGCGGGCCTGTCGCTGGCGCTCGGCGCCTTCGTCGGCGGCATGCTGATCTCGGAAACCATGTACCGCCACCAGGTCGAGGCCGACATCCGGCCGTTCCGCGACATCCTGCTCGGCCTGTTCTTCGTCACGGTCGGCATGATGCTGGACCTCGGTTATGTCGCGGGTAACCTGGACGGCCTGCTGCTGGCGGTGCTGCTGCTGGTGGTAGGCAAGGGCCTGGCGGTGCTGGTGGTCGCCTTCGCCGCCCGCAATTCCGTCGACGTCGCGCTGCGCACCGCGGCGCAGCTTGCGCAGGCCGGCGAGTTCGGCCTGGTGCTGACCGGGCTTGCGCACGGACTCAAGTTGATCGGCGACGACGTCTTCCAGGTCACGCTATCCGCGATGCTGGTGTCGATGTTCCTCGCACCGTTCCTGATCGAGCGCTTCGCCCGGCTTTCGGGACAGATGGCCAAGGGCGACTGGGCGCACAAGGCAGTTGCCATCCACGAGGTCGCCGTCGCCGGCTTCAGCCTCGACCGGCACGTGATCATTTGCGGCTACGGCCGCACCGGCAGCCGCATAGCCGAATTCCTCGCCCGCGAGGACATTCCCTTCCTGGCCCTCGACGTCGACCCGCATCAGGTGAAGGGCGCGGCACCCAATGGCGGGCGGGTCGTATTCGGCAGCGCCGACCGGCTGGAGGTAATGCAGGCGGCCGGCCTGGCGCGGGCGCGCGCCGTGGTGATCGCCTATCCGGACATCCCCTCGGCGGAGCGGGTGCTGCGGCTGGTGCGCAGCCAGCGGCCCGAGGTGCCGGTGATCATTCGCGCACCGGACGACAGCCACATGCGCCAGCTCAAGGAGGCCGGCGCAACCGAGGTGATCCCCGAGGTGCTGGAAGGCAGCCTGATGATCGCCGCGGAAACCCTGGCGCAACTCGGCATTCCGGTCGAGCGTGCCATGAGCCACGTGCGCGTCGCGCGCGCCGAGCGTTACGCGACGCTGCGCGGCTACTACGGGAAGGACTCCTAGCCCTTGTCGATCGGCAGGTTGGCGTCCTGCCACTCCTTGATGCCGCCGCGGAACCAGTAGATCCGCTTGTAGCCTTCCTTCATGGCGCGGCGTGCGCTCTTGTAGCTCTTCCAGCATTCCGGCCCGCCGCAGGTGAACATGATCTCCTGGTTCTTGTCGGCCGGCAGCTTGGAGACGTCCAGGTCGTCCTTGCTGGCGTCGTAGTCCGTTTCCTTGGCGCTGCGCTCGACATAGGGCAGGAAGCGGGTTCCGGCAGGCCGGCCGGTGCGGAATTCCTCTTCGGTGCGGCCGTCGAAGAATGCCACGCCGCGCAGGGCCAGTTCCCTGGCCTTCTTGGCGTTGACCAGTTCCGTACCGTCGAGCAGGCGCGGCGTGAAATAGCCCAGGGTGGCAACGTACTCGTAAGCAGCGGGATCGAGGCTCTGGAACGTGACGTTGGTCCCGCTGGACGAAGGGACGGACCGCCCCGCGACCCCGTCGCGCATGGCGTCTATGGCGCTCTTGCCGAGCGACTTGTGGGCGACGATGCCGAGCCCGGGCGCCTCCTTCGTCCGCATGGCTTCGGCGACCGGTTCGCCCTTGGCCACCCAGCGCTCGAACATCGCATCCTCGACCGCCACCATATCGACGGTGCCGAACTTGAGCGCATTGAGCAGCGCGCCTTCGTAATAGGTGTAATAGATATTGCTGAAATGCTGCTTGAGCGTGGTACCGGCGGCGTTGGCCTCGCCGCGCATCAGGTAGGTGGCGATGGCATCCTGGCCCGGAACGCCGAGCGACTTGCCCTTGGCGTCGGCAAAGCTGCGGATGCCCGAAGTCTTCAGCGTGGCCAGCACGACGCGGATGCGACGGCTGGCGACGGCTACCGGCAAATAGTGGCCGTAGCGCAGGGCGCTGCCGACGATGTGGGCCGGCGCGACGATCACCGATACCGTGCCGCCACGGCTGACAAACAGGTCTTGCGTCCCGTCGGAGGAAAACAGGAATGCGGAACCGACCTTGGCCGGCTTGGACGCCCCCTCCACCACTCTCGTCCAGGCTGGATACATGGTGAGTTTGTCCTGCTCGCCGTGCTCGCCGGTATTGATCAACCACCTGTCCAGCGGCGCGGCACTCTCGGCGGCAGCGCCGAACGCCACCCCCAACGTGACGCACACTGCCAGCAATCGTCCCAGTACCCGCGCGAATCTCACCTGCTTCATATTGTCACCCCCTCTTGGGATAGTACCGTCCGCCTGCGAGGATATCAATTTTGGCGGGACCGTGCAGAAAGTTCGCTGATGACCCACGGACGCACAAGGGCATGCTGGCGGGTACAAACCCGGTAACATTTCCCATTCGTCGCCGACCCGCTTCCGCCTGCCGTGCCACTCCAGCCGCCTACCTTGCCGTGAGATCCCCCGACTGGCACGCCCTCGGCCATGAAGAGGTCATTGCCCACCATGCCGTCGATGCCGCAACCGGGCTTTCCGACGCCGAGGCCGCAGCGCGCCTGGCCAGGCATGGCCCCAATGTTCCGAAAAGTCAGCCGCGGCGACACGCCGCCCGCCGCTTGCTCGACCAGCTGATCCAGCCGCTGGTGGCGGTCCTGATCGTCGCCGGCATCGTCACCGCGCTGCTTGGGGAATGGATCGACACCAGCGTGATCCTCGGCGTGGTCGTCGTCAACGCAATCGTCGGTTTCATCCAGGAAGGCCGGGCGGAATCGGCGCTGGCCGCGCTGGCGCGGGCGATCAGCGCCGAGGCGACCGTGCTGCGCGGCGGCCGCACGCGCCGCATCGCCGCCGAACACCTGGTACCGGGCGACATCGTGCAACTCGCGGCGGGCGACAAGGTCCCCGCCGACCTGCGCCTCACGCACGGCCGCGAGCTGCGCACCGCCGAGGCGGCGCTCACGGGCGAATCGCTACCCGTAGCCAAGCACCCGGCCACGCTCGAAGCGGACGCCCGGCTCGCCGACCGCCGCAACATGGCCTATGCCGGCACCCACGTCGTGGCGGGCCATGGCCGCGGCATCGTCGTGGCGACAGGCGAGGCGACCGAGACCGGCCGCATCGCGCGCCTGATCGTCGAGGCACCACAATTGGAAACGCCGCTGACGCGCAAGATGGCGGCCTTCTCGCGCCAGCTGCTGGTGGCGATCCTGCTGCTGGCGGCATTGACCTTCGCGGTCGGCGTCTGGCGCGGCGAATCGAGCTTCGACATGTTCATGGCGGCAGTGGCGCTGGCCGTGGGCGCGATTCCCGAGGGCCTGCCGGCCGCGCTGACCATCACGCTGGCCATCGGCGTCGGCCGCTTGGCCCGGCGCCGCGCCATCGTCCGCCGCCTGCCGGCCGTCGAAGCGCTGGGCAGCACCACCGTGATCTGTTCCGACAAGACCGGCACGCTGACCGAGAACGAGATGACGGTGCGCGAGATCTGGGCCGGCAACGCGCATTACCAGGTCGGCGGCGGCGAGCGCGGCACGATCGAACTGGCCGGCCAGGCGGCGACGATCGGCTGGGCGCTGAAGGAAGTGCTGGTGGCGGGCGCGCTGTGCAACGACGCGGCGATGCATCGCGAAGAAGGCCGCTGGCGCATCGCCGGCGATCCGACCGAGGGTGCGCTGCTGCTCGTCGCGCACAAGGGCCACCTCGAAGAAGGCACCCTGCGCGGGGTCTTCCCGCGCATCGACGAACTGCCGTTCGATTCGTCGCGTCGGGCCATGGCCACGCTGCATGAGGTGGAAGGCGAAAGGATCATCTACGTAAAGGGCGCGCTGGAACAGCTGCTGCCGGCATGCACGGACATGCTCGACACCCATGGCCGGCACTGGCCGCTGGATGCCGGAGACGTCGCCGGACATGCGGCGGCGCTGGCCGCCAACGGCCTGCGCGTGCTGGCGCTGGCACGGAAGGCGCACGCCGGCGCCACCCTGGCCGACGCGGACATCGCCGCCGGCCTCACCTTCGTCGGCCTGGTCGGCATGGCCGATCCGCCGCGCCCGCGCGCCATCACCGCCGTGCGGGCCTGCCACGCGGCCGGCATCCGGGTGAAGATGATCACGGGCGACTACGGCGATACGGCGCTGGCGATCGCCCGCCAGCTCGGCATCTGTAGCCAGTCCTGCGGCGTGCTGAGCGGCCGCGAACTGGCGGCGCTCGACGAGGCCGGCCTGCGCGCGGCCGTGCGCGAGGTCAACGTCTTTGCGCGCGTCGAGCCCGAGCAGAAGCTGCGGCTGGTCAGTGCGCTACAGGCCAACGGCGAAGTCGTGGCCATGACCGGCGATGGCGTAAACGACGCACCGGCGCTGAAGCAGGCCGACATCGGCATCGCCATGGGTCGCGGCGGCACCGAGGTAGCCAAGGAAGCGGCCGACATGGTGCTGACCGACGACAACTTCGCCACCATCGAAGCGGCGGTCGAGGAAGGCCGCGGCATCTACGACAACCTGGTGAAATTCATCACCTGGACCCTGCCGACCAATTTTGGCGAGGGACTGGTGATCCTGGCCGCCGTCCTGTTCGGCACCGCGCTGCCGATCACGCCGCTGCAAATCCTCTGGATCAACATGACCACCGCGGTACTGCTCGGCCTGCCGCTCGCCTTCGAGCCGCGCGAAGCCGGCATCATGCGCCGCCCGCCGCGTCCGCCGGCCGCGCCGGTGCTGGACGGCGCGCTGGCATTCCGCATCGTTCTGGTCGGCGTGCTGATGCTGGCCGGTGCATTCGGCTTGTATGAACTCGCCGAACACCACGGCCGCCCGCTCGCCGAAGCCCGCACCATCGCCGTCAATGTGTTCGTGATGATGGAGATCTTCTACCTCTTCAACTGCCGTTCGCTGACGCAGCCCATCTGGCGGCTCGGCTGGTTTTCCAACCCCTGGGTCTGGGCCGGCGCGGGCGCCATGCTGGCGCTACAGTTCGCGTTCACCTACCTGCCGACCTTCCAGCGCCTGTTCGGCACCGCCGCGATCGGCGCGACCGACTGGCTGCTGATCGTTCTGTGCAGCCTCGCCGCGACGACCGTGGTCGGCGCCGAGAAGTTCCTGCGGCGGCACTGAAAGTCAGTCGTGGCGATACGCCACCCTAGCCGCGCGCGGCGGCGAGGAAGGCTTCGAGGATGGGGTTGCAGTCGAGCAGGTCGGGCATCGAAGGGAGATGGAATTCGGGGTGCCACTGCACACCGTAGATGAAGCTGCGGCCCTGCCAGCGAATCGCTTCGACCACGTCGTCGTCCGTCGCCCGCGCTTCGACGGCGATGTCGCGGCCGAGGCGATTGACCGCCTGGTGGTGGATGGAGATGACGCGTCCGCCTGTGGCACCGTCGTACCAGCGCGAGATCTGGCTGCCCTCGGCGAAGGCGATCGGATGGATGTTGCGGTCGTAGTCGGCACTCTCGTGCGCCACCCGGCCCGGGCACTGCGTCGGCAGGTCCTGCCAGAGCGAACCGCCGAGCGCGACGTTGATGAGCTGCATGCCCCGGCAGATGCCCAGCACCGGCTTCTTCGCTTCCATGAACTCGTGCAGCAGCTCGACCTCGTAGGCATCGCGCACCGGATCGCCGCTCCACTCGGGCTTGAGCGGCTCCTCGCCGTAGGCCTTCGGGCTCACGTCGGCGCCGCCCTGGAGCAGCAGGCCGTCGAGGTATTCGGCGTAGTCGCGCAGGCGGATGTTGCTGCGCATCAGCGTGCCGTCCTGCACCACCGAGGGAATCATCAGCACCATCACGTCGCGCGCCATCACCCACTGCGCGACCGACTGTTCGAGCACTTGCAGCGTCTTGGTGCGAATGCCGCTGGCGCCCTGCTCGGGATGGAAGATGCGCGCCG
>JAEHDA010000022.1 GCA_016880655.1 Rhodocyclaceae bacterium | reverse complement strand
GCCTCGCGCGGCGTTTCGCCGGGTTCGACCTTGCCGCCGGGAAACTCCCAGTAGCCGGGGTAGAAGGTGTCGGGCGCGCGCCGGCCGAGCAGGAAACTGCCGTCCGGACGCTCGATGACGGCGGCGGCGACTTCGGTGATCTTCACTTCGGCGGATGCCTTCCCGCGTAATCGCGCGCGAACTGCCAGGCGATGCGTCCGCTCCGCGCGCCGCGCAGCAGCGCCCATTGCAGCGCTTCCTGGCGTGCCGCCACGGCTGACTTTTCGTCGGCGCCGAACACGGCAAGCCAGTGCTCGCAGATGGCGAGGTAGGCATCCTGGTCGAACGGGTAGAAGGAGAGCCAGAGGCCGAAGCGCTCGGAAAGCGAGACCTTCTCCTCGATGGCCTCGCCGGGGTGGATCTCGCCGTTGTCGCTGCGCGTGACCTGCAGGTTCTCGGCCATGGTCTCCGGCATCAGATGGCGGCGATTCGAGGTGGCGTAGATCAGCAGATTGTCCGGCATGCCCGCGATGGAACCGTCGAGCACCGACTTGAGCGCCTTGTAGCCAGGTTCGGCGGCCTCGAACGAGAGGTCGTCGCAGAAGATGACGAAGTGCTCCGGCCGCTGGGCGATCAACTCGACAATGTCGGGCAGGTCGCCGAGGTCATGCTTGTCGACCTCGATCAGGCGCAGGCCCCTGGACCCGAACTTGTGCAGCACGGCCTTGACCAGCGAGGACTTGCCGGTGCCGCGCGCACCGGTCAGCAGCACGTTGTTCGCGCTGCGACCGGCGACGAACTGGCGGGTGTTCTGTTCGATGCGCGCCTTCTGCTCGTCGACTTCGCAGAGATCGGAAAGCTGGATGCGATGCGGATGGCGCACGGCTTCGAGCTGGCCTCGGCCGTTGCGGCGGCGCCAGCGAAAGGCGCGGGCCGACCAGTCCGGGGCGGCGGCGGGGGGCGGCAGCAGCGCCTCCAGACGTTTCAGCAGGTCGTCGGCGCGCGACAGGAATTGCTCGAGTTCCACTTCGGGTAATCTGTCCAGGTTGATACGCAAACACTGTAGCAGAACATGTCACGCCTTCCGATTTCACTCGCAGCAACTTTCCTTCTCATCGCTTGCGCGGCGCCGGCGCCGCAACCCGTCGCCGATTGCGCGCCGGGCAAGCCTTGCCCTTCATGCCCGCCGTCGATCGGCGAGCCGGCCAAGCCGGCCGAGAAACCTCTCCAGGCGGCCGACTGGCCCGAGGTGCCCGGCTGGCAGAACGACGATCCGCTCGTGGCCTTCGAGGCCTTCCGCGCGTCATGCGGCACGCTCGAAAGTCAGCCACTGTGGAACGCCACCTGCACCTCGGCGCGCAGCGCCGACGTGAGCACGGCCGCTGCGGCTCGCGCCTGGTTCGAGGCCGAGTTCCGCCCTTGGGCGCTGGTCAATCCGGACGGTAGCCGCGAGGGCATGGTCACCGGCTATTACGAGCCGCTGCTCAAGGGCAGCCGCACGCGCAAGCCGCCCTATCTTTCGCCGCTGTTCGCGCCGCCCGAAGATCTCGTGGTGGTCGACCTGGCCGAGGTGTATCCGGAACTGAAGAACATGCGCCTGCGCGGCCGCGTCCAGGGCCGCAAGCTGGTGCCCTACTACACGCGCGCCGAGTGGGCGCAGCAGGAAGACAATCGTCTCGACGGCGCGCTGCTCTGGATCGACGACCAGCTCGACCTTTTCTTCATGCAGATCCAGGGCTCCGGGCAGGTCGTGCTCGACGACGGCTCGCGCATCCGCGTCAGCTACGCCGACCAGAACGGCCATCCGTTCCGCTCGATCGGACGCTGGCTGATCGACCAGGGCGAGATCAAGCTCGAACAGGCGTCGATGCAGGGCATCAAGGCCTGGGCGCGCGCAAACCCGAAGCGCCTGCAGGAAATGCTCAACGCCAACCCGAGCCTGGTGTTCTTCCGCGAGTTGCCCGCCGAAGGCTCCGGCCCCCCGGGCGCGCTCGGCGTGCCGCTCACGCCCGGCCGCAGCATCGCCATCGACCCGCGTATCGTCACCTTGGGTGCGCCCGTCTTCATGGCCACGACGTGGCCAAACGACAGCAAGCCGCTGCAACGGCTCATGCTGGCGCAGGACACGGGTGGCGCCATCCGCGGCGCCGTGCGCGCAGACTTCTACTGGGGCAGTGGCGCCGAAGCGGGCGGTTTGGCGGGCAAGATGCGCCAGCGCGGTTCCATGTGGGCCCTGATGCCGAAGTCGTATTCCCCAAAGTGAGGCGCGACCACACCGCTACGCTGCTGAAGGCACGGTAACGGTGCCTGTTTGCGGCGGCGAGCACCGTCGTAGTGCGTCTCCGACAAGGGCTATTACTTAAGTCATTGTTGCAGAAGACTTGGGTCTTGCGGCACGTTTGTTGCATTCGCGCACGGGATTCGTGCTTGATTGCCAAAGGGGCCCCAAGATGGAGAATTTCAAGACTTCCGCCGATACGCTGTTCATCCTGCTCGGCGCGATCATGATCCTGGCCATGCATGCCGGCTTCGCATTCCTGGAGCTCGGTACCGTGCGCCGCAAGAACCAGGTGAACGCCCTGGTCAAGATCCTCGTCGATTTCTCCATATCCACCCTGGCTTACTTCTTCATCGGCTACGGCATCGCGTACGGCGTGAATTTCTTCTCGGGTGCCGAAGTGCTGGCCGAAAAAAGCGGCTATGAACTGACCAAGTTCTTCTTCCTGCTTACCTTCGCCGCCGCCATTCCCGCCATCGTCTCCGGGGGCATCGCGGAGCGAGCCAAGCTGAATCCGCAATTCGCCGCCACTTTCCTGCTGGTCGGCTTCATCTACCCGTTCTTCGAAGGCATCGCCTGGAACAACGCCTATGGCGTCCAGGATTGGCTGAAGGCGAGCTTTGGCGAGAACTTCCACGACTTCGCCGGTTCCGTGGTGGTCCATGCGGTCGGCGGCTGGATCGGCCTCGCGGCGGTGCTGATGCTCGGCGCGCGGCGCGGCCGCTATCACAGGGACGGCGGCATTGCCGGCGCGCATCCGCCCTCCAGCATTCCCTTCCTGGCGCTCGGCGCCTGGATCCTGATCGTCGGCTGGTTCGGCTTCAACGTCATGAGCGCGCAGACGCTGGACAAGGTCTCCGGCCTGGTGGCGATGAACTCGCTGATGGCCATGGTCGGCGGCACGCTGGTGGCGCTGGTGATGGGCAAGAACGACCCGGGTTTCGTGCATAACGGGCCATTGGCCGGCCTGGTGGCCGTTTGCGCCGGCTCGGACCTGATGCATCCGCTCGGCGCCCTGATCACCGGCGGGGTCGCGGGCGGCCTGTTCGTGATCATGTTTACCCTGACCCAGAATCGCTGGAAGATCGATGACGTGCTCGGCGTCTGGCCGCTGCACGGCCTGTGCGGCGCCTGGGGCGGCATCGCCGCGGGCATCTTCGGCCTCAAGTCGCTGGGCGGCATGGGCGGCGTCGCCTTCATGAGCCAGCTGGTCGGTACGCTGATGGGTGTCGCCATTGCCCTGGCCGGCGGCCTGCTGGTCTATGGAGCGCTCAAGAAGACCGTAGGCATCCGCCTCGACGCCGAAGAGGAATTCAACGGCGCCGACTTGAGCATCCACAAGATATCCGGCAGCCCGGAACGGGAAACGCTCTGGTAACGGGGCGCTAGGAAAGCTCGACCAGCAGGTCCTTCGGCTCGACGCGGTCGCCGGGTACCACCAGTACCCGAACTACGGTAGCGTCGCGCTCGGCGGTGACGGCGGTCTCCATCTTCATCGCCTCGATCGACAGCAGCGGGCTGCCTCGGCTGACCTTCTGGCCCGGCTTCACGGAGACGGTCGCCACAGTGCCCGGCATCGGCGCCGCGACGTGGTTGGGGTTGCCGTCCTCTGCCCTTGCGTGGGCCTTCTTCTTCGCCAGGCCGGCTTTCTCGATGTGGGTGGGACGCGGCTGGCCGTTGAGCTCGAAGAACAGGTGGGCAACGCCTTCCCCGTCGTCGTCCTGGCGGCCGGTGAGCTGGATCACCAGGGTCTTGCCCTTTTCGATGTCGACGGCCACCTCGTCCTTTTCGTGCAGGCCGTAGAAGAAGACCGGCGTCGGCAGCGTCGAGACGTTGCCGTAGTGGCGCTGGTGTGCGGCGAAATCGGCGAACACTTTCGGGTACATCAGGTAGGAGGCGAGGTCGCAGTCGTCTATTTGGCGACCTGCCGCCTTTTCGGCGTCGAGGCGGGCCGCGTCGAGGTCGACCGCGGGCAGATGCGCGCCGACGCGTCCTGCCACGGCTGACTTTCCCTTCAGGATCCTGGTTTGCAGCGCCTTCGGGAAGCCGTCGGCCGGGTAACCCATCTCGCCACGGAACATCGAGACGACCGAATCGGGGAAGGAGACTTCCTTGTCGGGGTCTGCCACCTCGGCGGGCGTCAGGCCGTTGGCGACCATGAACAGCGCCATGTCGCCGACCACCTTGGACGAGGGCGTGACCTTGACGATGTCGCCGAACAGCTGGTTGACGTCGGCATAGGCCTGGGCGACTTCCGACCAGCGGGCGTCGAGGCCCATCGAGCGGGCCTGCTCGCGCAGGTTGGTGTATTGGCCGCCGGGCATTTCGTGGCGATAGACGTCGGAAGTGCCGGCGCGGATCTCGGCCTCGAAGGGTGCGTAGTAGTGGCGCACGCCTTCCCAGTAGCGGGCGAAGGGCTGGATGTCGCGATGCGTGAGAGCCGGTGCGCGCCCGGTATTCTCCAGCGCGGCAAGGATGGCGCCCATGCTCGGCTGCGAGGTGAGGCCGCTCATCGAATCCATCGCCGCATCGACCGCATCGACGCCGGCCTCGATCGCCGCCAGCACCGAGGCGACGCTACCGCCGCTGGTGTCGTGGGTATGCAGGTGGATCGGCAGGCCGACTTCCTCGCGTAGCGCCTTGACCAGCGCGCGCGCAGCCGGCGGCCGGCAGACGCCCGCCATGTCCTTGATGGCGATGATATGGGCGCCGGCTTTCTCCAGCTGCCTGGCCATGTCGACGTAGTACTTGAGGTTGTACTTCGGCCGCGCGGTGTCGAACAGGTCGCCGGTGTAACAGATCGCCGCTTCGCAGATCGCGCCGTTCTCGATCACCGCGTCCATGGCTACGCGCATGTTCTCGACCCAGTTCAGCGAATCGAAGACTCGGAAGATGTCCATGCCGTTGGCGGCGGCCTGCTTGACGAAGTAGCGCACCACGTTGTCGGCATAGTTGGTATAGCCGACGGCATTGGAGGCGCGCAGCAGCATCTGGAACAGGATGTTGGGCGTCGCTTCGCGCAACTTTGCGAGCCGCTCCCACGGGTCTTCCTTGAGGAAGCGCATGGCGACGTCGAACGTCGCGCCGCCCCAGCATTCCATCGAGAACAGCTGCGGCAGCAAGCGTGCGTAATGCGGCGCGACGGCGACCATGTCGGCGGTACGCATGCGGGTGGCGAACAGCGACTGGTGCGCATCGCGCATCGTCGTGTCGGTGACCAGTACCTGCTTTTGCTCCCGCATCCACTCGGCGAACTTCTGCGCGCCGAGCTGCTTGAACCGGTCGCGGCTGCCTGCGGGTGGCGTATCGCCAAGGCTGACTTTTCCCGGCGGAGGCAGGATCGGCCTGGCAAAGGGCTGGTGCGGCATGGGCCGGCCCTTCATCTCCGGGTTACCGTTGACCTCGACCTCGCCGATGAACTTCAGCAGGCGCGTCGCGCGGTCGCGGTGCTTCTTGAAGGTGAACAGCTCGGGGGTGGTGTCGATGAAGCGCGTCGTGCATTCGCCGCTCTTGAACGACGGATGCAGGATGATGTTTTCGAGGAAAGTCAGGTTCGAGGCGACGCCGCGCACGCGGAACTCGCGCAGCGCGCGGTTCATGCGGCGGATCGCCTCTTCGGGGTCGTGGCCCTTGGCGGTGACCTTGACCAGCAGCGAATC
>JAEHDA010000166.1 GCA_016880655.1 Rhodocyclaceae bacterium | reverse complement strand
TTGCGGCCATTGCCTTCGCGAACTGAGGAGACAAGCAAAGTCGTTTCGCGGTCGATGGCCCAGAACCAACCGGTCACGCCTGTCGGGAGTGGCATCGGTGCCAAGGTCGCGGCCAACGTACCGGAGCCGCAGGTTGCGCAACTCATGGCCGAAATGCAGTCGATCAAGAACCTGCTTGAACGGCAGCTTGCCGGTTTTGCCTGGGGCGAGATGTCGCGCCAGAATCCGGCGCAGGCGATGTTACTGGCCGAACTGCTCGATGCCGGCTTCTCGAGCGCCTTGGCGCGAAGGCTGATGGATGAGATGCCGACGGATACCAGTCCGGCTGACGGCCGCAAGTGGCTGGCCAGCGCGATCAACAGACGCTTGCGCACGCTGACCGGCGATAACGACATAGTCGATCAAGGCGGGGTGTTCGCCTTGGTCGGCCCCACCGGCGTGGGCAAGACGACGACGACGGCAAAGCTTGCAGCACGTTGTGTAGTTCGCTACGGGGCAGAGCGCCTCGCGTTGCTGACTACCGACGGTTACCGGATTGGCGCCCACGAGCAATTGCGCATCTATGGGCGCATTCTCGGGGTTCCCGTGCATGTGGTTCGCGACAGCGAGGACCTCCGGCGCACGCTGGTTGAGCTGCGCGACAAGCACATGATCCTGATCGATACGGTCGGCATGAGTCAGCGCGATCGCATGGTTGCGGAACAGGCCGCCATGCTGACACGAGCGGGCGAAGTCAAGCGTCTGTTGCTCTTGAATGCGGGTAGCCGCGGCGACACGCTTGACGATGTCGTGCGGGCCTACGCCGGCGAAGATCTTGCGGGTTGCATACTGACCAAGGTCGACGAAGCCGCGTCCCTAGGCCCTGCGCTAGATGCGGTAATCCGCCATGGATTGCTCCTGGCCTACGTTGCCAATGGCCAGCGGGTGCCGGAGGACATGCACTTGCCCAACCGCAACTACCTGCTGCACCGCGCCTTGAAGCTGCCAGCGGAGTCGTCGCCGCACCGTTTGCACGGGGATGATGTCGGCCTGATGGCTGCACCGCGCGGGAATGCCAACTCGACGCAGGGAGCCAGCCTTGGCTGACCGCCGCGGATGGGGCGGGGACCAAGCGGACGGTCTGCGGCGGCTGTTCGGTTGCCGCGAGCCGCAAGTGGTGGCGTTTGCTTCCGGACGTGAAGCTTGCGGGCGCACGACGCTGGTTGTCCAGACCGCGGTGGCGTTGGCCGCGGCTGGTCAGGCGGTTGTCGTAGTCGACGAGAACCCTGCACCCGACAACGTGCTGACGGCGTTTGGGCTTGGCGCGCGCAATGACTTCTACCAGGTGATACGAGGCGACCGTAATCTGGGTCAGGTTGCGCTCTCGGCTGCGCCACTGGTGCGTGTCGTACCGGCTGCGCGAGCGGCCCGCGAGCTTGATCACCTGAGCACTGCCAGTCGGCAGCGCCTCGCAGCCGGATTCCGTGGCATGCAGGAGGGCGCCAGTTTTGTGCTGATCGATTGTGCTGCCAGTCGCCGTACCGGTCATCTGTCAGCCGTGGCTGCACTGGCGCGGCATCTCGTGGTGGTAGTGGCGGCCCAAGGACCGGCCATCACAAATGCATACGCCCTGATCAAGCGCGTCGCTCAGGATCACAACAGGGAAGAGTTCCAGATTGCGGTTACTCGTGCCCGATCGCCTGAAGAAGCACGGGCGATCTATGACAACATGCGCCGGGTGGCGCGCGAGCACCTTGGCGTGCGGCTCGACTATCTTGGGGCTTCCGCGGTTCCGGTAACCGACCACTTGGCAGATGCCCTGCTCCGCTGTCTTCCGCCGACCATTGAGACAGGTGAGATGGATGGCTTCCTGCCTGCCGCACCGGGCGCGCCACTGCGGTCGAGCATGCTGGATTCGGTGCTATAGTTATTTCATCAAGTTAGCCGATTTCGCCCATGTACACTGCCCAGGGCGCACCCGACAAGGATGATCTCGTACGCCAGCACGCCCAGTTGGTCAAGCGGCTGGCATTCCAGTTGATGGCGAAACTTCCCGCCAGCGTTCAAGCCGACGATCTGATCCAGAATGGCATGATCGGGCTGCTCGACGCTCTCAATCGTTTTGAAGAAGGGATGGGTGCCCAGTTCGAGACCTACGCCGTCCAGCGAATTCGCGGTGCGATGCTCGATGGCTTGCGCGACAACGATTGGGTACCCCGCGGCGTGAGGCGCGAAATGCGGCGCGTCGAGGCGGCGATACACAAACTTGAGCACGAACAGGGCCGACCTCCGAGCGAGGGGGAACTCGCCTCGGCCCTCGGCATGGCGATTGGCGAGTATCAGAAGGTGCTACAGGAGGCACGCGGCCATCAATTGATCTACTTGGAAGATCTTGCCGGTGATCAGGATGAATCGTATCTCGACCGCAATTGCGCCGGGCCGGCGCTGTCCGATCCGGCGACATTTCTGGAGGATATCGATACCCGGCGTGCCTTGGTGCGTGGGATCGAGGAGCTGCCGGAACGAGAGAGGACTGTGATGGCCTTGTATTATGACGAGGAATTGAATCTGAAGGAGATTGGCGAAGTGCTTGGTGTCACTGAGTCACGTGTTTGCCAGTTGCACAGCCAGGCAGTTGCCCGCCTGCGCGTCGCGATGCAGTTGAACGACGGTATCGCGGTAGAGAAAAAGCGCCGCGGACGGCGGCCAAAGTCGCCTCAGGTGAGCTAGAGACAGCATGGACAAGATCAGCCTGTTGGGCCTGCTGTTCGGACTGATGGCCATCGTACTCGGGCAGGTTCTGGAGGGTGGGCACATCAGTTCGCTGGTTCAGCCAACCGCGTTCTTGATCGTCATTGGCGGCACCCTCGGCGCCGTGATGCTGCAAAGTTCGCTGCGGACGTTCATGCTCGGGATGCGAATGGCCCGCTGGGTGTTTGTACCGCCGCGACTGCGGCCGGTCGACCTCATACGGCAGGTCGTCCAGTGGAGCCATGTTGCCCGCAAGGAAGGTCTGTTGGCGCTCGAAGCGCAGATCCCCGGTGTTCCCGATCCCTTCGTCCGCCGTGGTCTCCAGTTGCTGGTCGATGGCGCCGAGCCGGACGGATTGCGGGATGTACTGGAGGTGGAAATCGGTGCCTACGAGGCACAACTCAGACTGGCGGCAAGAGTCTGGGAATCGGCGGGGGGCTATGCGCCGACCATCGGTATTCTCGGTGCCGTCATGGGGCTCATTCATGTGATGGAGAACCTGTCCGATCCCGCTCGTCTTGGCAGCGGCATAGCGGTCGCCTTCGTCGCAACCATCTATGGCGTGGGTTCCGCCAACCTGATCTTCCTGCCGATCGGGAAGAAGCTCATGGCAATCATTCAGCAACTCGCAATGGTCCGCGAAATGTATGTCGATGGCTTGGTCGGCATCGCCAACGGCGACAATCCAAGAATGATCGAGAGCCGGCTTCAGGGTTACTTCACCTGACCATGCCCCGTGATCGCCGAACGGATGACGAGCACGAGAACCACGAGCGTTGGCTCGTTTCGTACGCCGACTTCATCACCCTGCTGTTTGCTTTCTTCGTCGTCATGTACGCCATTTCCCAAGTCAATGACGGCAAGTATCGTGTGCTGTCGGACACCTTGTCTTCGACTTTCCGGCATATTCCCGGCACGGCATCGGGGGCTCAGGTGGCGGTGAATCCCAATGCCCCAATGCCGATGGCAATTCCGTTCCGCAGGCCCAACCCTGGCGTCAAGATCGACGAGAACCAGCGCGTCAAGAAGGAAAAACTTCGCAACATGGCCAGGGAGATCAACGCTGCATTGGCACCTCTGGTCAAGGAAGGCCAAGTGCGGATCACTGAAGGCGCGCTTGGTATCACCGTCGACATCAATGCAAGCGTACTCTTCGCGCCGGGCGATGCCCGCCTGGACCCCGGTGCCATCCAGGCGTTGACCGCCGTAGCCAACGTTCTGGCCCCGACTGATTTTCCGGTGACCGTCGAGGGGCATACCGACAACACCGCCATCAACACGCCGCAGTTCCCATCCAACTGGGAGTTGTCCGGAATGCGTGCGTCGAGCGTTGTCCGTTTGTTCATCGACTACGGGGTTGATCCGCGGCGCATGACGGCGACCGGATATGCCGATCAGCGGCCAATCGACGACAACGCGACGATCGAAGGCCGTGCCCGCAATCGCCGGGTAGCGATTGCCATTGAATCTAGAACACCAGACAACCCGGTCGAAGTCAGGATCCCCTGAGATTCCGGGTCTTGTTCCTGGTTCAGGCTGACCCGAGGGATCGGCCACCTACTCCCTGCTTGGGTTGGCCGTCGGGACCATAGGTCGCGGTCTGATCGGCTGCCGCCAGCAAGACCGACAACGCCTGCTGATTGTGCTGAAGATGCAGGGCGATCAGTTTGCCATTCGCCTCGTTGAGTGCCTTGGCTTCTGCGGCCAGAGCAAGCAGTTGATCCCAGTCCCGCTGGTTGGCAACTCCAGCGTTCGAGATCGCCCAAGCATCCATTCCGGCTCTGCCCGTCGGAAGATGAATTCGGGCCAGACCCTGATCCCGCGCCGTGGACAATCGTCCCAGCGCAATCGCAGTTCTCGACTTTTCGGCGGCCAGCGAGGTGAGGCCCTCGCTCACACCGGAAACGAGCAGCGTCTGCTCTTTGTGTAGCAGGCCAACGAAGGCCTGCAACGACTGGAGTTCCTGCGAGAGCAGTTCGGCGATGCTTCCCGGCTCGCCAAGACTCGCCACGCTAGCGGTCAACCCTGCTGCCGTGCCAGCATCTGGCGAACGCTTTCCAGAAGGCCGTCGGCGATTCGCTCGGGGTTGATCTGGAAGCGCCCCTCGCTGATGGCCTGCTTGATTTCGGCGACGCGTGCGGCATCGACCGCGGGTGCATCGCCGATCGCTGCGCTCGCGTCCTGAAGCCGGGTCGACATCGAGGATAAATCGACTTGATCGGCAGCGGAGGCCACTGTTCGCTGGTTGCCCTGAGCCGCGGGCTTGGTTCGTCCCGCGGCTTCATTGCCGGTAACCGAGGGTATGGAGCTATTGATCTTCACGTTGATTCCTTTTCCGCTCTGCGCGATTGACTGGATTATCGGCCGACCGCCGGGAAACTTGAGCGTGATCAGTTAATGGTCTGATTTTACATCAGAATCCAATCTCGACAACGCCGCCCGCGCGGGCCACCCCGCTGACGATCTGGCCGTTGGCAAGGCGCACCTGGACAATTTGTCCATCCAACCCGTTGTTCAAGGACCTTCCTTCATTCGTCACCTGAAATCCAGGCCCTTGGGAGATGACCTTCACGGTTTGATTTTGCAGAATGACGACGGGTTGGCGAAGCATGTCTGCGCGTAGCGGCCGTCCTGCCGCAATGGAAAGCGTGGCGGTTCGCCCCAGTGCCTCGCGTTCATCAGTCAATATCCCCGCGGGAAGATCGGACAAGTCGCCGCGCTGGCGAGCCAAATCGCTGGGGGTGACCGTTTGCCCTTGAGCCAGGGGCATTGCCGTCACCAGGTAGTCGGTCACAACGCGGATATGGACCGGAACGAATATCGTCCAGCCTCGTTCCGCCTGGCAGCGCACCGTGACGCTGGTGCGTCCCCAAGACTTGGCACCGGCCGGCAAGCCTGCTTCCAGCGCAGTGCAAGGCGCCAACCGGTTGGCGGGATCGATTCCGCCGATCGTGTAGCTGACGTCTCCGGGGAGACCGCGGATCTGGGTGCGCAGAAAGGCTTCGACAGCGTCCTTCACCAGCGCGGGATCCTGGCGGGCAAGGGCGCCTGTTGCCTGAACGCCAGACAGGACCAACAGAAATGCGAATGCCGACAGGCTGCGTTTCATGGGTCGATTCAAACACGGTGCATCGATCGAGGCAATAGCGTCGGCGCGGAATCCCTTCCGACGGCAAGATTTGCCGCCACGGCGATTCCTTTGCCGGCAAGTCGACGAAATTGCGGTGGAGATGCCGGCTTGAACCCTGCTGGTGAGACTCGGCGGCGTCCATGGCCAGCTGGCATGGTTGCTGCATAACGATTCGGGCACGGACAAATGAGGCCAATATGCTCAGCGGTATCGACCAACAATTGGGAACGCTTCGGAACGCCGCAAACTTGCGCGCGTACCGTCAGGAGGTGCTGGCATCCAATGTCGCCAACGCCGACACGCCCAACTACAAGGCTCGCGATTTCGACTTCACTGCGGCGCTGGAGAATGCGAAAGCCGGTCGCGGCGGTTTCAGTATCTCCCGTACCTCACCGCGCCACCTGGCCGGCGAGAACTCCGGCGGCTTCGGTAACGCACCGGCGGGCGTGAACCTGCTCTATCGCAGCGAGTATCAAGCCAACGTGGACGGCAATACGGTCAACATGGACGTCGAGCGAAGCGCATTTGCCGAGAATGCAGTACAGCTGGAGTCGGCACTTACGTTCGTCCGTGAAGAATTCCGCCGCATGCAAACGGCAATCCAGGGACAGTGAGATGAGTCTGTTTAATGTCATGACTATTGCCGGCTCGGCGCTCACCGCGCAGTCGGCGCGATTGAACGCCACGGCCAGCAACTTGGCGAACGCCGACAGTGTTGCCGATGCCGATGGCAAGCCATATCGTGCCAAGCAGGTCGTCTTCCAGGCGATGCCGGTCACGACCGACGGTGGTGTCGGCGTACGGGTAACCGGAGTCGTGGCCAGCGCCGCTCCCGGCCGCATGGTGTACGACCCCAAGAGTCCCGCCGCCAACGAACAAGGTTACGTCGAGATGCCGAACGTCAATGTGGTCGAGGAAATGACCAACATGATCTCGGCCTCGCGCGCCTATCAAACCAACGCCGAGATCATGAGCGCAGCCAAGGCGCTCCTGGTGAAGACCCTGGCGATTGCTTCCTGAGGGATAGATCATGACTACCGCAACCAGCGCCGCAAGCAGCACCAGCAACTACTACCAGTCGCTGATCGACTCGGTAAACGGGAGCTCCAGCAGTTCGGCGAACAAAAGCGCCATCTCGGAAACGGAAAACCGCTTCCTGAAGCTGCTCACGACGCAACTCAAGAATCAGGATCCGCTGAACCCGATGGACAACGCCGAGGTCACGTCGCAATTGGCGCAGATCAGCACGGTGAGCGGCATCGAGAAGCTCAATTCGACATTGCAGGTTCTCCTGCAGGACTCGCAAGACAGCCAGACGACGCAGGCGGCCGCTCTGGTGGGACAGGCGGTCATGGTACCGGGCAGCGGCCTGACCCTTTCATCGAGCGCCGCGGTCGGCGGTTTCGAACTGGCCACGGATGCCGATGTCGTCACCGTCACGATCTCGGACAGCAATGGTTCGGTCGTACGCACGCTGTCGCTCGGCGCGCTCGATTCCGGGCTGCACAACTTTGCGTGGGACGGTACGACCGATAGCGGCGCGACGGCTGCGGATGGCAGCTACAAGATTGCCGTCTCCGCTACCGCGGGCAAAGACACCGTGACGACGACGCCGGTCAATCTTGGTGTCGTGAGGAGCGTGATCACCGGTTCCAGCGGATTCACGCTCGATGTGGGTTCGCTGGGCATGTTCACCATGGACGATGTGAAACAGATTCTCTGACAGGAGTGGCACCATGAGCTTCCAACAAGGTCTTAGCGGTCTTAGCGCCTCATCCAAGGCACTGGATACGATTGGCAACAACATCGCCAACTCGGGCACCGTCGGCTACAAGTTGTCGACAACCCAGTTCGCCGACGTCTTCGCCGCGTCGCTCGCCGGGGCGGGCGCATCGCCGATCGGCCTCGGCGCCAAGGTGGCCACGGTCGCGCAGCAATTCACGCAGGGCAATATCAGCGTGACCAGCAATCCGCTCGACATGGCGCTCAACGGCGGCGGCTTCTTCCGTCTCCAGGGTACGACCGGCGACGTCGTTTACTCCCGCAACGGCCAGTTCCAGCTCGACAAGGACGGCTATATCGTCAATGCCAGCGGCCAGCAACTCACCGGCTACGCAGCGGACGTGAATGGCGTGGTCAATCCGCCGCTCGTCGCATTGCGCCTGTTCGACTCCAGTTCGAGCTCGGACGCGGCCCCGCAAGCAACTGGCACCAGCACGGCCGGGACCGGCGTCGAGGCGAACCTGAACCTCGATTCGCGCGAAGCTGCGCCCACAGGCGGTGCCTTCGACTATCAGGATGCCACCACCTATAACAAATCCACGGCGGTGACCACCTATGACAGTCTCGGCAACCCGCACGTCTATACCCTCTACTTCGTCAAGAGCGGCGCGGTGACCAATAGCTGGAACGTTTATGCGACGGTGTCCAACCCTGCCGGTGCGACGCCCACCTTTACGGACTTGTCGGGGGGCGGTGCCACGGCCCTGTCGACGCTTACCTTCAACACTGACGGTTCGATTGGTGCCGGGGGCTCACCGACCCAAGCGATTTCCGCCGCCCAACTGGGCTATGCAGGCGGCGTGAATGCCCTGTCGTTCGCCGTGGATTTTGGCGCCACAACCCAGTTCGGCTCGAATTTCACGGTCAATTCGCTGACGCAGGACGGTTTTGCCTCGGGCAAGCTGGCCGGCTTCAACATCGGCGATGATGGCGTGATCCTGGGCAAGTACACCAATGGCCAGTCCAGGAACCTGGGTCAGGTGATCCTGGCCAGCTTCCGCAATCCGCAAGGGCTACAACCGCTGGGCAACAACCTCTGGGCCGCAACTTCGACGTCTGGCGCCGAGATGGACGGCGCTCCCGGTTCGAGCGGCCAGTACGGGCCATTGCAGTCGTCCGCGCTTGAGGATTCCAACGTCGACCTGACCGCAGAGCTGGTGCAGATGATCACCCAGCAGCGCGTTTATCAGGCTAACGCCCAGACCATCAAGACGCAGGACCAGATCCTGCAAACGCTGGTCAACCTGCGTTAAAAGTCAGCCCTGACGGTACGCCGAGATGGACCGCCTGATCTACACCGCGATGACCGGAGCTGCTCAGACCATGGGGCGGCAGGCTGCTGTCGCGCACAACCTGGCCAACGTCACTTCCACCGGCTACCGGGCAGAGGAGCATCGGTTGCGCGCGGTACCCGTGCAGTCAGCCAACGTTCCGTCACCTTTGTCGACTCGGGCATTTGTCGTCGATGCCAGCGTGGGCACGGATTTCACGCCGGGGCCGATGCAGTACACCGGCCGGACGCTCGATGTCGCGGTGGACGGCAAGGGCTGGATCGCGGTGACGCTACCCGATGGCAGCGAGGGCTACACGCGCAACGGCAGCCTGGAACTGTCCGTCAATGGCGTCCTGCAAACCCGTGTCGGGATTCCGGTCCAGGGCGACGGCGGCGCGATCAGCGTGCCGCCGGACGTCAAGATCTCGATCGGACGCGATGGCACAGTCTCGGTGATTCCCGAGACCGGAGCGCAGAACACGGTGAACGTGATCGGCCGGATCAAGTTGGTCAATCCCGAGGAGTCCGACCTGGTCCGTGGTGCCGACGGCTTCTTTCGCACCCGCAGCGGCGATGCTGCTCCGGTCGACGAGAAGGTGCAGGCTGCCAGCGGCTATCTGGAAGGCAGCAACGTCAACCCGGTCGAACAGATGGTGACCATGATTTCGCTGGCGCGCCAGTTCGAAATGCAAACGAAGATGTTGCAGTCCGCCGACCAGAACGATCGGTCGGCGACCCAAGTGATTTCCGCTCGCTAGGATGATTGAAAAATGATCCGCTCCCTCTGGATTGCCAAGACCGGCCTCGACGCGCAGCAGACGCAGCTCGACGTCATCTCCAACAACCTCGCCAACGTCAGCACCAACGGCTACAAGCGCTCGCGCGCGGTGTTCGAGGATCTGCTCTACCAGACATTGCGCCAGCCCGGCGCTGCCTCGTCGCAACAGACGACGATTCCGTCGGGCCTGATGCTGGGCACCGGTGTGCGCCCGGTTGCCACCGAACACATCTTCACGCAGGGCAGCCTGCAGAAGACCGAGAACACGCTCGATCTCGCCATCAACGGCCAGGGTTTCTTCCAGATCCAGATGCCGGACGGCACCTTGGCCTATACGCGCGATGGTTCCTTCCAGATGGACAGCACAGGCCAGATCGTGACCGCCAGCGGCTACCCGCTGTCGCCTGCGATCACGATTCCGTCCAACACCACCTCGATGACGATCAGTCGTGACGGCATTGTTTCGGTGATCACGACCGGCGGTTCCACTGCAACCCAAGTCGGCAACATCCAGTTGGCCAGCTTCGTGAACGTCGGTGGATTGCAGAGCGTCGGCGAGAATCTCTACGTCGAGACTGCGTCGTCCGGAACGCCGACCCCGAATACGCCGGGCAGCAATGGCACCGGCCTGCTCAATCAGGGCTATGTGGAAACCTCGAACGTGAACGTTGCCGAGGAACTGGTTTCGATGATCCAGACGCAGCGCGCCTACGAACTGAACTCGAAGGCCATTCAGACCTCCGACGCCATGCTCGGGCGCCTGACCCAACTTTGATGGGTGATTCCATGAAAACGCTCATCGCAATCGCATTCGCTACAGTCGTCGTGGCGGGCTGCGTTTCCACCGTGCCGGGTACCGCCGTGCATCAGCCGATGAGCGTGCGGCCCGAAGCGAAAGACGCGGTCGTGTCGGGGAATGGCGCGATATTCAATGTCGCCAGCAGTCGCCCCCTGTTCGAAGACAGGCGGGCCCGCTTTGTCGGCGATACGCTGACCATCAACATCGTCGAGAAAACGCAGGCTTCGAAGAAGTCGGATACCAAGGCCGAGCGCAGCCAGAGCATGGATGTGTCGGTGCCGACCGTTGTCAATCTGCCGTTCAAGGGCGTCCAGGGCATGACGCTGGGCGTCGAAAGCGGCAACAAGTTCGGCGGTGCCGGCTCGAATACTTCGAGCAATGATTTCATCAGCACGATCACGGTGACGGTGATCGACGTCTATCCGAACGGCAACCTCCTGGTGTCGGGCGAGAAGCAGCTTGGCTTGAAGGACGGCGAGGAGTTCATTCGCTTCTCGGGCGTCGTCAACCCCAACACCATCACCGGCGCCAACACCGTTCAATCCATCCAGGTGGCGGATGCGCGCATGGAGTTCAAGGCGAACGGCTTCGTCGACAGCGCAAACACCATGGGCTGGCTGTCGCGCGTCTTCCTGAGTGTGTTGCCGTTCTAGAGGGAATCATGAAAACGACCCGAAGGTTCCTGCTCATCGCGATGTGGCTGCTGACCGGCCTGCTGGTCGCGGATGCGGCGCGCGCCGAACGCATCAAGGACTTGGCGTCCATCGCCGGGGTGCGCAATAACCAGTTGATCGGCTACGGCATCGTGGTCGGCCTCGACGGTTCCGGGGACCAGACGACGCAGACTCCCTTCACCGTCCAGAGCGTCATCAACATGCTGTCCAACATGGGCACCAATCTGCCGCCAGGTACCAGCCTGCAATTGAAGAACGTGGCGGCGGTCATGGTCACCGCCACGCTGCCGCCATTTGCGCGCAGCGGGCAGCAGATAGACGTCACGGCGTCGTCGATCGGCAACGCCAAGTCACTGCGCGGCGGCACGCTGGTTCTGACGCCGCTGAAGGGCGCAGACGGTCAGGTATATGCGATGGCCCAAGGCAACGTCGTGGTCGTGGGTGCCGGAGCCTCCGGCGCAGGGTCCAAGGTGACGATCAACCATCTTTCCGTCGGCAGGATCGCCGGTGGTGCGACGGTCGAGCGCGAGATTCCCACTCCGGTCGGGCAGGGCGAGTTCGTCCACTACGAGATGAACAGCACCGACTTCGCCACCACCCAGAAGGTGGTCGAAGCGATAAACGGTGCAGCTCCTGGCAGCGCTGCGGCTGTCAATGGCCGCTTGGTGCGCGTCCGCGCACCGCTGGATGCGAACGACCGGGTGGCGTTCATTGGTCGCCTGGGCGATATCGAGATCACCCCGGCACAGGTTGCGGCCCGGGTAATCGTCAACTCCCGTACCGGGTCGGTGGTCATGAACCGGATGGTGGCGATCGAGAATTGTGCGGTTGCCCACGGCAATCTGTCGGTGTCGATTACCGCCGACAACGCCGTCAGCCAGCCCGGGGCGTTCTCCGCCGGGCAGACCGCGGCCGTCACGAATGCCCAGATCGACATCAAGCAGGAAGGCGGCGGGCTTGCGACGGTACGGTCGGGAGCCAACCTGGCCGACGTCGTGAAGGCCTTGAATGCCATTGGCGCTAATCCACAGGACCTGATTGCGATCCTTCAGGCCATGAAGTCGGCCGGTGCGTTGCGTGCGGAACTGGAAGTCATCTAATCGACCTGATTTTGCCACCTTGTTTGGTCAATCATGAGCGGGCATTCGGTGTGATCCTTCGGGCACCATGAACGCGGCCGACATTACTCCCTCGATCTTCGACAACAGCGGCCTGGCGGCGATCAAGCGTCAGGCGCGAAGCAATGATCCGGCGGCATTGAAAGCTGCGGCGCAGCAGTTCGAAGCGCTGTTCCTGCAGATGGTGTTGAAGTCGATGCGCGATGCAACGCCGAAGGAAGGGCTGTTCGACAGCGACCAGACCCGGCTCTACGAGGCCTTGCTAGACCAGCAGTTGAGTCAGGTACTGGCAGCCAAGGGCGGCACCGGCCTGGCGAAGATCATCGAAAGTCAGCTGTCGCGGGACGCCGAGCCAGGCGGCAAGGCGGAGCCAAGCCCGGTAACCAACGGCTTCATCGACAAAATGATGCCGCATGCGGCTGCCGCCAGTCGTGCCAGCGGCATTCCCGCGCAATTCATCGTCGCCCAGGCCGCGCTCGAAACCGGCTGGGGCCGTGCCGAGCCGCGCGGTGCCGACGGCCAGCCGAGCCACAACATCTTCGGCATCAAGGCCGGCAGCAACTGGACCGGACCGACCGCCGAGGCGACCACCACCGAGTATGTCGATGGCGTCGCACAGAAGCGCACCGAGCGATTCCGCGCTTACGGCTCTTATGCCGAGGCCTTCAAGGACTACGCGAATCTGATCGCCGGCAATCCCCGCTACGCGGCAGTACTCGGCGCCCGCGATCCGGTGGCTTTCGCCCAAGGGATGGCGCGTGCCGGCTATGCCACCGACCCGGCCTATGCCGACAAGTTGACTCGTATCATCAACACCTTGCCAGCGTAGTCGCCGCTTGGCGCCCGGCTGGCACGGGCATTGCTCAACTCCACGTAACCACTCAACTCGCGGCATTTTTTGCCGTTATCGGGAAATCGGAACGGAGTTCTCATGAGCACACTCAGCATCGGCGTCAGCGGACTCAATGCGGCCACGATCGGCCTGACGACCACCAGCCACAACATCGCCAATTCGTCGACCGCGGGTTACAACCGCCAGGTCGCCGTCCAGGGCACGAACTTCTCGGTACTGACCGGCGCCGGCTTCATTGGCCAGGGAACCCACGTCGAAACCGTCAAGCGCATCTACAGCCAGTTCCTGTCCGAGCAGGTTCTGTCGGCGCAAACCAGCGCCGCGGAAATGGACAGCTACCTCCAGCAGATCAGTCAGATCGACAACATCCTCGCCGATGCTTCGTCCGGCCTCAGTTCGGCGATGAGCGGCTTCTTCAGCGGCGTGCAGGCAGTCGCATCCGATCCCGCTTCCGTTCCCGCGCGTCAGTCGATGCTGTCGACCGCGCAGACGCTGGTGGCCCGCTTCCAGTCGCTGAATCAGCGCATGGCCGAGATTCGCGAGGGCGTCAACGCGCAGATCACCAGCGAAGTGTCGCTTGTCAGCAGCTATGCGGGCCAGATCGCCGAACTCAACGAGCGCATCCTGTACGCCCAGGCCGGTTCACAGAACCAGCAGCCCAACGATCTGCTCGACCAGCGCGACCAGCTGATTTCCGAACTCAACCAACGGGTCCGCGTCAGTACCGTCACGCAGACTGACGGCACCATGAACGTGTTTTTCGGCAACGGCCAGCCGCTGGTCGTGGGCACCTCCGCCTACACGTTGAGCACGGTGGCCGCCGCCGACGATCCGGAGCGCATGGTCGTGGTCGTGAGGACGCCGGGCGGTACGACGATCCAGATACCGGAATCGCAGATTTCCGGCGGCGCGCTGGGCGGGCTGATCAGTTTCCGCAGCGAGTCGCTCGACAGCACCCAGAATGCACTTGGCCGCATCGCCGTCGCGCTGACGCAGACGTTCAACGATCAGCACCAGTTGGGACAGGACCTGACCGGAGCGCTGGGGGGCGACTTCTTCAGCGTTGCCGATCCGACTGCGTATTCCAGCTCGCTCAATGGGGGCACGGGCGTACTGACGGCAAGCTTCTCCAGCGCTGCGGCCACGACCCTGACTACCAGCGACTATCGACTTGGCTACGACGGCGCCGCCTACACGCTGACCCGCCTTTCCGACAACCAGACCTGGACCGGCGCGACGGCAACGGCAGTGGCGACGACAGCCAACCAGGGATTCGACCTCTCGCTGGCGGGAACGCCCAACGCCGGCGACAGCTTCAAGATCGAGCCGACCCGCTCCGGTGCGAACAGCATCGCCGTCGTGGTCACCGATGCCCGCAATGTCGCGGCGGCGGCACCGATGCGGACCGCTACAGCCCTCGGCAACACGGGAACCGGCACGGTGAGTGCCGGCACGGTCAACACTCCCGCACCGCCGAATGCCAACCTGCAGCAGACGGTGACGATCACCTTCACCGACGCGACCCACTTCGACGTCGCCGGCACCGGCACCGGCAACCCGACCGGAGTCCTCTATACCGCGGGTACCTCGATCACGTACAACGGCTGGACGATCCAGATCTCCGGTTCGCCCAGGGCCAACGACGTGTTCACCGTCAGCGCCAACACCAACGGCGTATCGGACAATCGCAACGCCGTCGCGCTGGCGGGGCTACAGACAGCGGATACCATGATCGGCGGGACGGCCAGTTACCTCGAAGCCTATGCCCAACTGGTCAGCGCGGTCGGCAACAAGACACGCGAAGTGAAGACGGTCGGTGAAAGCCAGACGGCGCTCGCCGAGGCGGCGATCGCCACCCAGCAGGAGATGTCGGGCGTCAATCTCGACGAGGAAGCCGCCAACCTGATCCGCTACCAGCAAGCCTACCAGGCGTCGGCGAAGGTGATCGAGATCTCATCGAAGCTCTTCGATTCCATCCTCGCGCTCGGATAATCGACAGGAAGGTCGTGCCATGAGAATCAGCACCAACATGATCTACAGTCTGGGCGTCCGCGGAATCAACGAGCAATTGGCCGCGACGCTGAAGCTCCAGCAGCAGATCGCCGCCAATCGCCGCATCATCAGCCCATCCGATGATCCCGTTGCCGCGGCCCAGGCAATGACAGTGCAGCAGCAGCAGGACATCAATACCCAGTTCTCCACCAACATCGATTACGCCACGTCGGCGCTTTCCTATGAGGAAGTGCAGCTGGGCAGCGTCGTCGACATCTTCGGCCGCCTGAAGGAACTGACCATCCAGGCCGGCAATACCACGCTCACGCCGTCACAGCGCTCGGCCGTTGCCGTGGAACTGCGCGCTCGTTTTGATGGCCTGCTCGCGATTGCGAACACCAAGGACGAAACCGGGCAATACATGTTCGCCGGCTACATGGGTGACACCCAGCCGTTCGCCGGGTCGGTGGACGGCGGCGTCGTCTATTCGGGCGACGATGGCCAGCGGAAGATGCAGATTTCGCCATCACGCCTGATCGAGACCAGCGACCCGGGTTCGGCGGTCTTCGAGAGAATCGCCAACGGCAACGGCGTCTTCGCCACGAACTACCTGGCCGGCAATACCGGCACCGGCGTGATCAACGGTGGGACAGTGAGCGATCCGGCGGCGTGGGTGGCGCCGGCAAGCGGCAGTTACACCCTGACATTCACGGGCGGCGGCACGACATATGAGCTCTACGACGGGGCGACCCTGCTGTCCAGCGGCGCCTACAACAGCGGCGACGCCATCCCGCTGCAAAATGGAGCGGTCAGCCTCGGCGCTTCGGTCACGGTAACCGGAACGCCGGCCGACGGCGACAGTTTCACGATTGCGCCCAGCACCAGCCAGTCGCTGTTTGCGACGCTTGCCAATCTGATCCACGCCGTCGAGAGCACGGGGACTTCGGATGCCGATGTCGCGCGCTACCGGACCGACATCCGCATTGCGTTGGGTGACCTGAATCAGGCGTTCGAAAATGTGCTGGAGGTACGCAATGCCGTCGGCTCGCGTCTGAACGAGGTCGAGACGGTCGGCTTTATCAACGAAGATCTCAACATCCAGTACGCATCAACGCTATCCACGCTACAGGATCTCGACATGGTCACGGCGCTGACCGAACTGACGCGCAGGCAGACCAACCTGGAGGCGGCGCAGAAGTCCTTCACCGTGGTTTCCCAACTCTCGTTGTTCAACTACCTATGAGGTTCGCCGCAATTCTGGCCGCTGGCCTGATGCTGGGGGCCTGTAGCAGTTCCTCGGTGAAGTCGATTCCGAGCAGCGGCACGATGATCCCGAATTACACCCTCAAGGTTGCGCCTTCGATCAGCATCGCGCTGGAGAAGGTCGTCTACTGGGGAGCGCTGGCCGGGATCGCCTACCTGGTGCTGGATCCCTTGGCGCCCAACTGGGACATCGAGGAGGCGCCGCTCGGCGAGAACCACATCCACTTCTCCCTGCGCATGAAGCGCTACTACGCAGGGGGTGCCGGCGAGGCGCAGGCGACGTTCCATCGCCGGGTGAAGGAACTCATGCGTCTCAACGGCTTCGACGGCTACAAGGTCGTCGAATATCAGGAGAGCCTGGATTCGTCGGTGCTGGGTTCGCAGCGCACTGCCGAAGGGGTGGTGGTGCTGACAAAGAAGACGCTTGGCTAGGTTGCCCCCGCGGCCTGGATGACGCCGCGCAGGGCGAAGAAGCCCTGATCGAACAATCTTCCCATCGCGGTCCCGAAGTAGGGCAGCGATATGGTCAGCACTGCGAATCCCGCGACGATGGTTACGGGGAATCCCACTGCAAAGAGGTTCAGCTGCGGTGCGACGCGAGACAGCACGCCCATGGCGATGTTGGCGATCAACAAGGCAGCGACTACCGGCAACGCCAGCAGGAGTCCGGCGGAGAACAGCACCGCCGCCCAGGAGACCGCAGCGGCGATTCCCCGGCTGGAAATGGGCGATGCTCCTATCGGCAGGAGGTGAAAACTTTCCGCGAGCACCGACAACGTGAGCAGATGACCGTTCATGGCCAGGAAGATAAGCGTGGTCAGCAGCCCGAGAAACTCGCCCAATACTGCAGTTTGCCCGGCATTCTGCGGGTCGTAGAAGACCGCAAAGGAAAGGCCCATCTGCAGGCCGATCATGTCGCCAGCGACATCGACCGCCGCAAACACGATGCGCAAGGTAAAGCCGAACAGGATTCCGATGAGCATCTGCTGCGCCATGATCAACAGGCCGGACCATGAGCCCGGCGATACCGCTGGCACGGGTGGCAGACCGGGCACGAGCGCGAACGCAACCGCCAGGCCGATCAGGAGGCGAATTCGGCGTGGCATGCCGGCGTTGGCAAAAATGGGTGCGAAGGCAAACAGGCCGAGAACCCTGGCCAAGGGGAACATCAGGGTGGCCAGCCAGGCATCGAGCTGTGCCGAGGTTACGGTGATCATCAGCCGATCATGCTGGGGATGGCTTCATAGAGCCGCCGAATGTAGTCGGTCATCACCGTGATCATCCACGGACCGGCAAGAATCATGGTCAGGAAAATGGCGATCAGTTTCGGCACGAACGAAAGCGTTGCTTCATTGATTTGTGTCGCCGCCTGAAAGACGCTGACAATGAGGCCGGTGGCAAGCGCCGCGATGAACAAGGGTGCTGAGACCATCAGGGCCACTTCCATGGCTTGGCGGCCGATCTCGATAACGGTGGTCGGGGTCATGCCGGATTATCCGAAGCTGCCGACCAGCGAGGCCACGATGAGGTTCCAGCCGTCGACCAGCACGAATAGCATGATCTTGAACGGCAGGGATACCATGACCGGCGACATCATCATCATGCCCATCGACATCAGCACCGAGGCGACCACCATGTCGATGATCAGGAAGGGGATGAATACGATGAAGCCGATCTGAAACGCGGTCTTCAGTTCGGAAGTCACGAACGCCGGAATCAGGACCCGCATCGGCACATCGTCGGCAGTGGCCGGCTGGGGCTGCTTGGCGACCTTGGTGAAGAGAGCCAGGTCGCCCTCGCGCACCTGCTTGAGCATGAAGGTGCGCAACGGCACGGCGCCACGGTCGAGCGCCTGGTTGAAGGTGATCTTGCTTTCGCTCAACGGCAGATAGGCGTCGGTATAGATCTTGTCGCCGACGGGTGCCATGACGAAGAAGGTCAGGAACAGCGCGAGGCCGATCAGCACCTGATTGGGCGGCGAGGTCTGGGTGCCCAGCGCGTGGCGCAGCAGCGAGAGGACGATGATGATGCGCGTGAAACTCGTCATCATCAGCAGCATGGCCGGCAGGAAACTCAGGCTGGTCAGCAGCAACAGCGTCTGGATGGACAACGACCATTGGGTGCCGCCGCCCGCCACAGGCGCGCTGGTCACCGTGGGCATTGCCTGGGCTGCCGCCAAGGCGGGCAGGAGCAGGAGGGCAACAGCCGTGACCAGGCGGCTAGCGCGCATGAGAACGATCAAGCAGACGGCGCAGCCAGCCGGGAAGATCGCCTGCCGGGCGCGTGCCCGTCTGGGCCGGGAGGTTGATGCGCGGAATCTCCGCCAGGGCGCTGACTTGGCCGGGGGCGACGCCCAGCACCATCCAGGTTCCGCCCACCTCCAGGATGACGACGCGTTCGCGCGGACCGACGGCGGTTCCTGCAACGACACGGATCAGGCTTGCCGCCTCACCGCGCGGTGCCGACACGCGCTTCAGGAGCCACAGGCTGGCAAGGAGCAGGGCAATTACCATGGCAAGGCCGAGCACCAGTTGTACGATGCTGCTGCCCAAGTCGGCTGCCGGAGGCGCAGACTGGCCATAGGCAAGCGCGGGCAGCAGCGCTACCGATGGGACCAGCCGATGGAACAGGATTACGGATGCCATTGCGGCGTCAGCATACGTAGGGCATCGTGCCAGAAAACGGTCGAGCAGAGGGGAAAAGCGATGGCAATCCCGCACGCTGGCCGGCGCAAGAGTCAGCCGCGGTGACACGCCGCCAACAGTGGGGAGGGGTGGAAGACGGTGGCTAGTGGTTCAGCTTGCGCATGCGTTCCTGCGGCGTGACGATATCCGTGAGGCGGATACCGAACTTGTCGTTTACCACCACCACTTCACCCTGCGCGATCAGGGTGCCGTTGATGAGCACATCCATCGGTTCGCCGGCGAGGCCGTCGAGTTCGACCACCGAGCCGTGCGCCAGTTGTAGCAGGTTGCGAATCGAAATCTTCGTGCGGCCGAGCTCGACGGTCAGTCGCACTGGAATGTCCATGATCATGTCGAAGCCCTGTGGCGTTGCAGCCTTCTGCTGTCCGCCGCTGAACTGCTCGAAGATATTCGCCGGAGCTGCCACTCCGCCGGCTGGAGTTTCCGGCGTGGCTTGCTCGTTCATCGCCGCCGCCCAATCGTCTTCGGAAACCTGGGTGTCACCAACTTGATCATTCATCGCACTACTCCTATGCCTGCTCGGCCTCGTCCTGGGCCAGGAAACGTTCCACCTTCAGCGCGTATTGGCCATTGCGGATGCCATAACGACAGTCCATGACGGGGATGCCGTCGACCATGGCCTGGATTTGTTCATCGATATGGAGCGGTATGACGTCGCCGATCTTGAGTTCGGCAATTCCACTCAACGAAACTTCGCTAACCGCAAGGGGGGCCACCAGTTCGACCTCGGCGAGCTGCAATTGCTTTGCCAGCGTACTGGTCCAGCGCCGGTCGGTGGCCGCCTGCTCGCTGTGCATGGTGCTGTACAGGACATCCCTGATCGGCTCCACCATGGAGTAGGGGATGCAGAAATGCATTTCGGACGAGTTGCCACCCAGTTCGATGGTGAAGGTAATTGCGACAACGATCTCCGATGGCGTTGCGATGTTCGCGAATTGCGTGTTCATCTCCGAACGGAGATAGTCGAACTTGATCTCGAATACGGGCTTCCATGCCTTTTCGTACTCGGCAAAGAAAACATTGAGCAAGCCCTGGATGATCCGCTGCTCCGTCGGCGTGAAATCGCGCCCCTCGACACGCGTGTGGAAGCGGCCATCGCCGCCGAACATGCTGTCGACAACCAGAAAGACGAGATTGGGATCCAGGACCATCAAGGCGGTACCGCGCAGAGGCTTGATGGTGACAAGGTTCAGGTTGGTCGGAACCACCAGATTGCGGATGAACTCGCTGTATTTCTGAACCTTGATCGGTCCGACCGAAATCTCGGTGCCTTTGTGGATGTAGTTGAAAAGGCCGATACGCAGCAGGCGGGCAAAGCGCTCGTTGATGAGCTCCAGCGTCGGCATGCGGCCGCGGACAATCCTTTCCTGCCGGCCGAGATCATAGGGTTTCACCCCGCCGGCCGCTTCCTCCGGCGGAGCCTCGTCGGCCTCGCCAGTCACCCCTTTCAGCAGGGCATCGACTTCTTCCTGGGAAAGGAAGTCCTGAGCCATGGACGTCTACTGGACGATGAAAGAAGTGAATAGCACGGCCTGGACCGGGTCGTCGGGGCCGGCTTGATCGCTCGGTTCTTCCGGTTCCTTGCCCTTCTTTCTCGGTTGCGGCGGCTCGATGATGGCGTTGATGGTAACGCGCATCTCGTTGGCGAGCCGTTGTACACCCTGCGGCGTCGAGATATCGGAAGCCTTCTTGCCGGACAGGATCAGCAACAGCTTGTGCCTGATCTCCGGCGTGTATTGCTTGATCTTGTCGCCGAGGTGGGCATCGAGTACGCGTAGCTCCGGCACAGCCTGAAGATAGGCCTCCTGCTGTTCCGTCTGGAGCTTCACGGTGAATGCTTCCAGCTTGACGAATACGGGAGGCGCGTCGTCATGAGCCTTCTTTGCCTTCTTCGCCTTTTCCACCTTCGCCGGCGGTTCGTCACCTTCCTCGTCGCCCTCGGCGGGCGCTTGCTTCGTGAGAAAGAAGGCGGCGGCGCCACCGATCAGAACAAGCGCCAGAATGGCAACGATAATGATCAGCAACAGCTTCTTGCTCTTTTTGGGAGGCTGTTCGGTTTCTCCGCCTTCCGCTTTCTTGGCTTCCGCCATGCATCATCTCCCAGCAGTTTTCGTCAGGCCCTCGGTCAGGCGTAGGTATCCACGAATGCGCGCGACAGTCCACGATGCGGCGCGTTGCCGTGGTCGATCGCACCAGGCTGCAACGGACCGTCGCCGGCTGCGCCGGCCACATCGCTTCGCGGGACATTATCGCCGTTTTGGCGGTCTCTGGCCGATTGCCCCTGCGGTTCGGCACCGACTTGGGTTTGTCCAAGCGAAATGCCGGCGTCTGCCAGAATCTCCCTCAACCGCGGCAGTGCGTTCTCAAGGGCTTCCCGAACTGCGGGGTTCGATGAGATGAAGATCGCACTGGCCTCGTCGCCTCGCAGTGAGATTGATACCTCGATTCGGCCGAGCTGCGGCGGAGTCAGGACGAGTTCGGCGCGGCTCACCTGGTTGCCGGTCATGACGACCAGGCTA